>CALUVK010000023.1 GCA_944324205.1 Candidatus Gastranaerophilales bacterium
GCCACATTCTCAAAAAGCAGTAACACATTTTAGCTTGTTTTTTACAAAAATTTACAATTCAGAATGGATAAATTCAAGAATGTAATTCAGACTATAATACAAATCCCCAGAGCTTTGTCCCGAATAAAATAATACCAACCATTACACTTATTACAGAAGCAAACATTACCGCACCGGCTGAAATATCTTTAGCCATTCCAACCATTCTGGAATATTTATTATGATAGATTGAATCTAATGCAAATTCTATTGCAGTATTTAACATTTCAGATACAATTACAAGCCCGATTACAAATAGTAATAAACAATATTCCGTAGGAGAAAATTTTAGCGCATACGCAGCAATTAAAACAAAAATGGCAATTATTACATGTACTCTTATATTCATTTCACTTTTTAATACCAGACGGAATCCCTTTCTGGCATTTTTAAATGTATTATTGAAACCTTGCGATTTAAATTTTGTCATATTCAATACTCTCCAAAGCTTTACGCTGTTCCCCTACAACAAAATTGTATTCTTCTTCTTCTTGATGGTCAAATCCCAGAAGATGCATAAGTCCATGACTAATTAAAAAAAACAACTCCTGCTCCTTATTTTTAGAATGACTTATATCACGATTTACACCTTCTATTACTTTATCTAAAGCTATTACTATCTCTCCCAGGTTTATATCACCATCAAATATAAAACTATTTTCATCATCTGCAAATATTGCAAACGTAATTATATCCGCCGGATAATCCTTGCCTCTATAATCTCTGTTATATTCCCGCGTTTTAGAAGAATCACAGAGTACGATATCTAAGGTTATTGAACTATAAACTTTATCTTTTAGACAACTTTTTTCTCCCAGAGTCTGTACATAAAACTCCAGCATTCTTCTTGTTTTATCTATTATATCTTTTTCATCAGGTTGCCAACTATTAAAAAGATTTTCTGTAAAAACGTTAATTGCTGCCATTTTTTATATCATCATTCTTTTTTTGTTCTAACTCATTAAGTTTTGACTCCAAATCTGCATCAAGCTTTGGTTGACCAACTTCTCTGTTAAATTTAGTATTTTTATCCAACTCCTGTACTAAATCATTATGATACTTAATTCTTTTATGATGCATACCTCTAAGCATTCTTGAAAACGTTTCTGAAATAATTTTTAAATCTTTTAGTGTTAGCGGAGAATCTGAAAGCTGACCATCATTCAAACGCTCTTTTATAATCTTATTAATAATAGCATCAATCTCCTCGTTAGAAGGATTTTTTGCAGCTCTTACCGCTGATTCTACAGCATCAGCAAGCATGAGAATTGCTGTCTCTTTAGTATTAGGTTTTGGACCGGGATATCTAAACTGTTCCTCTTTAACGTTTTCTTCCCCTTCTTCCTTTAATGCTTCATTATAAAAATAACTTACAAGACTTGTACCGTGATGTTGAAGAATAAAATTATTTATAACCTGCGGCAGATGAGCTTCTTTGGCTAATTCAATTCCGTCTTTCGGGTGAGCAGTTATAAGCATTTTACTAAATCTCGGCGTACAAGTATTGTGAGGATTTTCAATACCGTAGAATGATTGATTTTCTACAAAAAACATAGGACGTAACAATTTTCCTATATCATGATACATCGCCCCAACTCTTGCTAAAATCGGATTTGCGCCGATAGCTTCCGCTGCATTCTCGCAAAGATGAGAAACTGTTAAACTGTGATTAAATGTCCCTGGAGCTTCCTGCATAAGCTTTTTTAGCAAGTTATTCTCTACAAGTTCAGCCAAACCATAGGGAGTCATAACTCTGTAAATATTTTCTATAATAGGTAAACCGCCCAACAAAAGGATTCCGCTTATAACAAAACAGTTTATTACTATATAAATTAAATCTCTTAGGATAAGTAAATTATCAATATCCATCATATACTTTTCCAGAAAATAAATACCACCAACAATAAGCAAACCGGCTAGAGAGATTTTTGCACTTACTATTAATAAATCTGAACGCTTTGAAAACTTCAATTTAGAAACAGCTGTCATCACTACTGTATTTAAAAGCATAAAAGATACTATAACTTCTATATTCCAATGCATACCTATTGAAATGAGAGCCAGAAGAATTGTTGAAGCAAAATAGGCATTTCTAGGCGTTGTAAATATAGAAAGTAAAATTGTATACGCAGGTATAGGAATTATATATGGCGAAAAGCCTGTAGGTAATAAAACAGAAATAAATGCTAATATTAAAGTAAATGACGACATTATTGTCATATATTTTGCATTATAATACTGCTTTTCAAAATTCTTTTCATACTGAAGAAAAACAAAAGTAAAAAAGGCAATAAGTAGGTACATACCTAAAATACCGCCATAGTTTATCTCTAAGACATTATACCCTGCTGCTCTTAATGCATCGCGTTTAAGTTTTGTTACAGGTTCACCCTCAAATACAATTTTCTGTCCTTTTTTAAATACAACTTCATATGGTTTTACTGCATTTTGAGCATTCTTTTTAGCAATTTCAGTTGCAAATTCATCTACAACAAGGTTTGGAACAATTATTTGGTTTAATATTCCTGCTATTAATGCCCCTTGATATCTTGGCACATTATTGGGTAAATTCTTTTTAATGATTGCTGTTACATTATTGTTATCAAAATCTTTATTTGAAATACCGGTATTTAAGACTGATGTAAGAGTAATCTTTGATTTATCAAAAACATTCTGTAAATCCTCATCACTAGACTTGAGTAAAAACTCAACCAAGCCTTTCTTACCAGATTCATCAAATAAAACATTGAGTTCATCTGTTTTTATTGTGTCACTGACATTTTTTTCGCGAATTTTCTTTACAGAATTTTGCAAAGTCAAAAGACTTGTCGTAATAAACTCATCCTCTGCTTGCGTAAGGATAGGTTCTACATTTTGAGCAACTTCTTTTCTATGCTGCTCTGTTTTTTTTGTATCTATAACTTTAATATCTTTTTGTGCAACAATATCCTTTTTACTTATCCCGTTTTCAATAACTTTTTGAAAGAAAAAGTTCTGCGAAGAAATTATAACTGTCATAAAAAATGTAAATAATATAAAACACATTACATTTCTAAAAGTTTTTGATGATATAAAGTCTAAGATTTTTGTCATATATTAATATCCTTATATTATTTTTTTCTTTCCCTTTTTTTTACTACAAAACCACATTTTGTACAAGCAAGTATACTTCCAGTACTATCTAACGGCATAAAGTGATGCTCGCAAGTCAAAGCCTCATCCTCTTCTTCAGGCATATTTTTTGCCGCATAAATATTATCAGGATTGGCTCCATCTCCTCTTTTATTTTTATTGAGCCATTTTATGAAAAGTTCAATAATATACATATCTCTCTTTGTTTTCTACCCGTGAATTTTGAAACCATATGGCAGAAAATCACTCAATTTCTTTATATTAAGTTTACCCTTATCTTCTGTTATGATTTCTATTTCATCTTGCCCCTGAAATTCATACATAACCTGTCTGCAAGCACCGCAAGGATAACAATCATCTTCGTTTGGTGAATATATAGCAACTGCCAAAATTTCTTTATCACCCTCTGATACAGCTTTAAAAATAGCACATCGCTCTGCACATATAGTCATACCAAAAGACGAATTTTCAATATTGCACCCTGAATATATTTTTCCACTGGCAGTTACAACACTTGCTCCTACTGCAAACTCTGAAAAAGGCGAATATGACTTTTTTGCAGCTTCTTTTGCTTTATCCATTAATAATTGATAATCATAACTCATAATATCTATTTTAGCCTATATTTTAATAAATAAATCAGTTAATCAGTTGAATTTGTAATAAAACTTAATATTTAAGCTATTAATAAGCAATTTTCATTCTTTTGAAGTTTTATAGAAAAAGTGTAGTAATAAAAATAAGGATTTTGTATGAGAATATTAGCACCAGTACAAAAATATAATCAATATGAAATTAAACAAAATAGAACAACATCGCCATCATTTAATGCACAGCCTAAAATTGATAATAAAATATTTAATCAAGTGACTGACGGGATATTAAAAGAACTCGGCGGTAGTACTAATTCAGAAGAATTAGCACAAAAAATTAAAACTCAAATTTCTAACCCGGAAAACAGAAAAATTTTCTTTGGGCTTGTAGCATCACTTGTAACAGCCGCAGCTGCACATATCACTGAACTTATAACAGGTGAAACTTGCGCAATAGATAAAATAAAAAAACACAGAGGCCGTCAAGCTGATTTTGAAATAGAATTAAACGCGATTCTTAATAAAAAAGTACAAGAATTAAATCCGGATGAAGAAACTGAAAACGCCGCATTTGAGCTCTATAATAAATTCTGCGGCAATAATTATAAGGAACAGCATTATAACTCTGAAAATAAAATTATACAAAATAAAATTATTACACACGAGTTAATATCAGATTTATCCACCTGTAATGACTTAAATGAATTAAAAAATATCATTACAAAATATAATGAATCATATCTTACCGAAAGTGAATATGCACAAACTGCCTCAGCTAAAGAAGCTCAAATACTTGCTGATATAGAGCCCGATATTCTTAATACTATAACATCATACCAAAATATTAAAAACAGTTACCTTGCAATAGCAAAAGATGATAAAGATACTAAAAAGCAAGACTTGATTAAATTATTTATTAGAAATGTAAATAATAACGTTAATGATGATAATATCAAAAAAATGCTATTCTTTAGAATAAATAAGTACTATAGTGAAGTTTTGTATGAAATTGCTGATGTATACACCTATCTTGACAACAATAATCCGGAACAATCTCAAGAATTTTTAACTGCTCTTACTAATAAAATGGTTAGTACAGAAGCTTTAAAACAGTGGGAATCAAGCGGATGCAAACAAAGATTGGATTTTCGAGCTTATAACAACCTCATTACATATAATATAGAAGAAAAAAATATTAAAGAACTCGCCAAAATTCAACGAAATACAAAATTTAGTCATTTCAACCTGACTGGTCCCGAAACGTTCAGAGTCAAAGCACCTTTTGGAAATTATAGCAGAAATATACATTTAATAAACTCCATTTTTAACATACTCAACCAAGGTAAATTTGAGCCTTTAGTTGCCGAAGATTCTTCTAATTGCACTATTGAAGATATTGAAAATGAAATAAAAAAACGTTCTGATTCATATCCGAATTTAACAGAACATTTAGTTCTTAAAAATATGCCATATTTAAATAAGAAAAAAATGCAAAACTTAATTAATTTATATTATGGCAATGAAAATAACCACAAACTTTTTACTCTCCACTGCTATCTGCGTTTCTTAGAAAGAGTTGTTCTTCCCGATATTAAAAAATATGGTCAACCGGAAGATTTATATTCATGCAAGAGTATAAATATAGGATTTATTAACAAATTAAGCGAATTGAAACGCGCATTAGAAAACGGATTTAAAGAACCTGTAGATGTCGAAACATACCAAATAGAAAATATTCAAGCACCACAAATTGTTGTTAATTTAGCAAATTCGGAACAAAAATATTTTACGATTACATTAAATAATGAAGATAAAATTCATACAATTTACTAACAAAATATTAATAACATTTATAAACCAAATCCATATTATTAAATTCTGCAAATTCTTTATAAACATAAGGAATTTCAACTTTTAATTCTCCTTTCAGCTTTTTTATAAATTTATTTTGGACAAATACACACAGAGACCTTTTATTAATCTTAAAAACCGAATTAAAAATTCTTGCCGCAGTTTCAGGAGCAAAAATAATAATTGAAATATATGTAAAAATATGATATAAAATAGACTTATGTTAAAAAAAATTACAGGTAAATTTTTTATCCATTCAATATTAATTATTGTATCCTTAGTTTCAATATTTCCCTTTATCTGGTTAACCTCAACATCACTTAAAGGATTAAATGAAGATATTTTTGCATATCCTCCCAGATTTATCCCTATGGACTTTACCTGGCAGAACTATATTGATGTTTGGGGGAAAGTCGATTTTATGGGGTATTTTTGGAATAGCGTAATTGTAGCAGCACTTACTGTTATTCTTAATCTAGTTTTATCCTCACTTGCAGCATATCCGCTTGCGAGAATGAATTTTCGCGGGAAAAAGTTTGTATTCTTTTCAATACTTGCAACTATTATGATACCTTTTCAGGCAATTATGCTTCCTGTCTATATTATCACGTTAAAACTACATTTGATAGACAGTGTAAACAGAGTTATGGGTTACATTGGACTTGTAATGCCTTTTGCGGTAAGTGCTTTTGGAATTTTTTTAATGAGACAAGCTTTTTTAAAAGTTCCTAAAGAAGTAGAAGAAGCTGCTATTGTTGATGGTTGTAATGTCTTTCAAATGTTCTATAAAGTTGTAATCCCAATGGTTAAACCAACGCTTGCAGTACTTGCAGTTTTTACATTTATAGGCTCCTGGGGGGAATTCTTATGGCCTAGTATTATGCTTACAAGAGATAGTATGTATACACTTCCTGTTGGAATAAATAATCTGCAGGGAATGTTTTCTTCAAACTGGCGCTTTATAGCTGCTGGTTCTATAATTTCAACAATCCCTATTATAATATTTTTTCTTGCAATGCAACGTTTCTTTATATCAGGCGAAAATGACGGAGCTGTAAAAGGGTAATTAATACAATACTTTATCTTATATTCGTTTGAAAATAAATAATTTTATCATAGTATTCTTTCCAATAAACCCCATAATGCTTTTCAATAAATTCACCTAATTCTATTAAATCGGTATGCTTTGGCTTAGAACTCCAACGAATACTTAATAAATTAAATATTTCAAAAAGCCTTTGCTTTGTTTCCGTACAAATGCGTATTGCTCCTATATTAGGAAACTGCGTATCTTCCCAACGAGGATTTTCATAAAAATTATTTTGTATAAGTTTTTCACCATATATTGCGCTCATAAGAAGACTGTTTACATAACATACGTGATTATAAGGATTTGTATGCAAACTTATATCATGAAAAACAATAACAGCATCATCTTTCAGATATGGCAGAACCATTAAATAGTCCAAGATTTCTCCAGGAACTCTATGTACTGTATCAATCAAACAAAAATCTATCTTATCTCCTATTATATCCATATATTTATAAGCCATATTGCCAGTAAATAACTCCCAGTTTTTCTTAAACATAGGGAATTTATCAACAAGGCATCCTGTTTTATATTGACTGTTTCTATAATATTCAGTGTTTATATCAATTGAATAAAGTTTGGCATCAGAAATATCTTTTATAGAATTTAGTATTGCACAACTTGAACCCCCCATTGAAACCCCAAGTTCCAATATCTTTTTAGGTTTATATTTTAGAATTAATTCAGTCAGAAAAGCCCTTTCACTATTAGACATTTCCGAAACATCTGAAATTTCTGTTTCTATTTCGTTTAAAAGAGTTAGTGCGCACTGCCCGGGGGTAATAAATTCTATAACTTCATTCATAAAATAATCTCTCCTTTAAGTTCCCCTAAAAAATAAGAACATTCTTCTCTATATTGTTTATTCCTCAAAGTAACTAGCACATGAAGTTGCGGTTTCCCATACAGAAACTTTTGATATTTGTGCTATATTATCTTTCAGCTTGGTATATATAAACCTTGCAATAATTTCACTTGAGGGGCTCTCACCTTTAAAATAAGGCAGTTCATTTATATCTTTATGATCCAATAAATCTAAAACTTTTTTCATTTCGCGTTTTAGAACTTTATAATCTATTAAAATATTGCTCTTATCTAATTTTTCACCTTTTACATATGCTTCTACAAGCCAATTATGGCCATGCTGATTTTCGCATTCTCCATCATAATTGAGCAGATGATGTGCAGCTGAAAAATACATTTGTGCTTTTAATTCAAACATTTTAACCTCTATTTCTTTAATTTGCATTTTATGGGCAAATTTCTGCAAGCCGGCTCATAATTTTTTCCGTAATTACTTTAATATAATCTTTATCAACCATACCATTAATTATACAATCAGAAATCTCATAAGTTGGTCTTATATATTGCTGCGCAGTTTCATTTACGTTTTTAAATTGTAAGTCTGCAGCTTCACCTGTTTTCCCCCTCGAAACAGCCCGTTTATACCAGCGTTCTTTAATCACATCAATCGGAGTAAAAACATAAACTTTAACATCCATAATATCACGCAATTCTTTATTTAGAACATATAAACCTTCTGTAAGAATAACTTTTGCAGGTTTCTTTATATCACCATCCGGATCAGAAACACATGTAACAAAGTCATATTTAGGTGAAACCACAGTTTCCCCTTGTTTTAATCCAAGAAGATGCTCTCTCATTAACTGTAAATCAATTACATCTGGAGTATCAAAACTAAAGCCCGTTTTGAACAGAGCATCATAACTTCCGGCTTCAAGCAGCTCTTTTGAAGTATCTTTATAATAGTCATCCTGTCTTATTACAGTATAAATACCTTCCCTTTTGTCTCTCACAACAGCTTCTATCGTATTATCCACAAAAACTGTTTTACCGGATGCACTTTCACCTGTTATTCCAATTAAAAAAGTTTTTTTCTTTTCTTGTACAACTTTTCTGGCTATATTCAATATAAAATCATCAGCCACTTTAAGAAATAACGGTTGTTCTTGTTTTTTATCTTCTTCAAGAATTTCTTTAAGTGTATCAACTATGTTTGAGATAAGTTCCATATCCAAACGGCTTGAATAAAATTTATAATTTGTAAGTTCAAAAGTTTCCGCCATAATCTTTCCTTAATTCATTATAACATTGTATAGTAAATACTAAAAAATTGCTTGTATTTTTAAAGATTTTGTAAAGAAAATTTACTTAAAGTTTATCAATTAAAATAAATTATAATTGATAAAAAGATATAGAGACATTATAATAGACAATTATGATATTACAAAATAGTGATCAGCTTTCTAATATAAAATCAATTGAATTTACGTCAGATGGAATTATTGTAAATAAGGACAATTCAAACAAATTCTTCGGTTATGAAACTTGCGAAGGAATAAAAATTCTTCTCATAAGCGATATAAGTTACACATATAATTTTTTATTTACCAGGCCTTTAGTGGTTAATATTACACTAATACTACAGGATGAAGATATCGCTATAACCTCTTCGATTAGGTTAACACAAATATATCAACTTGTTGATTATAAAAGATACTTCAAAAAATATAATTTAATTGCTTGTGAAGATACTCCGTTTGAGAAATTCATAAGAATATACAGCAAATATGGAATAAAATTCCCTATAAAAAGCCGTTTAATTGCTAATAATGTTGTAACGTTTTCGGTTTCAATGCTTTGCATAGCTTGTATTATAGGATATGGGTTGTATACAAACCCTGATTTTCCACTGTTAAAAGAAACCGTTCTTATATTTCTTATTATGAGCTCATTACCTTTGACCATAATTATTGCTCAGGAAATATTTAAGCACAAATTGAGAAAATTTTTAGGACTTTCTATATCAATGGAGCAGCCTCTTGATGAACCATTTAATTTTAGAGAACATAAAATTCTTGATTATGAAAATGGCAACCCTCTGCATCCCAGTGATATTAATTTTATACGCTCAATAAACCCAGCCGGAGTAGGATTATTAATATTAAACATAGCAGCTTACCTGGCATTTTGCTGGTTTACATTCCTGCCATCACTTATCTTTCAAAACCACGATAATGAAATAAAACAGTTAACAAAAATTCCTAACACTCAAGAAATTGAAGTAAATCCATTGAGTGAACTTGACGGTTTTTCAAAATCTCAAATTTATTCATCAAGGCAACATTATGTTTCAAAATCAATATTTAAATCTGATACTTATAAACCGAATGAAGAAGTTTTTGGGAATCTTCAAGATAATAAATACTGGTACGGAATAGAAAATCTTATATGTTATGATAGTTCTAAACCTCCACTTCTGAGAACAGAAGGACCTTCCTACGTAAGCCGTCTTATAAACAACCCTGCAATGCTGATAGGCGTAGATCTACCTTATGTTTGGGATATACAAGGTTTAAAAAAATCTTACCGTTCTTGTACAAATGGTTCTTTGTTGTTTATACCAGAGTCCATCAGCTATTCTCCCGAACATAATCTGATAACCGTCAGAATAAAGTCTGAAAAAAGAGCTTTGTACAATAAACAATATGATTTAAAATTTATGTTTAACGGACTTAATGCAAAAGATTTAGGATATAAATGGGGCTACGTTTATAACAAGAAAAATATCAAGTTTATTAATAAAGAAAATGCTATCGATAAAAAAGTTTATGAATTTAGAGATTATCTATCAACTGGCTATAGCTGCGGTATAAAGGACGGATGCAGTAATTTATGTCCTATGCAGGACAGATTAATGTTCCTATTTCAGGATAAAAAATTAGGGGAATTTATAGGCAAAGATGCTATGATTGACTTCAAACTTTGGAAAGAAAAACCTCTAAATAAACTTTCAAACCCAGATATGTATTACAGAATAATATTTGAAGATGATAAAAGTTTTTATGAAACAAATTCTTAATCCGTTTTTATACAACTTAATTAATACCAGATGTCATCCATTCCGTTAATAATTAATTCACAAAAACACGGAAATTTTATTCTCTTCATGCTATAATAAAATCCTATTAAAGGAGAGTTAAATGAACAAATTAAAAATTGGTATAATCGGGCTTGGCACAGTAGGCAGCGGCGTTTATAAAACATTAAAAAATTTTGATAATGTAGAAATTATAAAAATTGCAGTAAAGAATCTAAATAAAAAGCGTTCGGTTGAGGTTCCGTCTTCTATGCTCACTGATAACCCGTATGAAATAGTTAACGATCCTTCAATTGATGTTGTAGTTGAACTTATAGGCGGAGTTGAGCCTGCTTACAGCTATCTTGAAACAGCAATAAAAAATGGCAAGCATATTGTCACAGCAAATAAAGAACTCTTAGCAAAAAGAGGAGAAGAGATTTTTAATCTGGCAGAAAAATATAACCGCGTAATATTATATGAAGCAGCAATTGCTGGCGGAATTCCGATTATCATGCCGGTAAAAACCATTCTTGCCGGAAACAAAATTAACAAAATACATGCAATTCTAAATGGCACAACAAATTATATTCTTACAAAAATGGATACTGAAGGTGCAAGCTATGAAGCAGTTTTGAAAGAAGCACAAGAGTTGGGTTACGCGGAAACTGATCCGACTGGTGATGTAGAAGGCTTTGATGCTGCATATAAGATTACAACTCTTGCAACAATTGCGTTTAAAAAGAAAATTAAATTTGAAAATGTTTATAGAGAAGGAATTACTAAAATTCGAAAAGAAGATATGAAAGAAGCAAACGAATTTGGATATAAGATTAAACTCATTGCAACTGCATCTATTGATGAGAATGACAATGCTGATGTACGAGTTCATCCAATGCTTATATCTAAAGATACAACACTTGCACATATAGATTATGTAACAAATGCTGTTGAACTTAACGGATTTCCTATAGGAAAAGTTGTATTATCAGGGCCCGGTGCAGGAGAGTTCCCGACAGCAAGTTCGGTTGTCGGAGATATCCTTGCAATAGCGGCAGAATTCGGCAAATCGGATTACATTCTTCCAATGATGAGATGCAACCATTCAACAAAGGCAAACCCCGTAAAGATAGAAGATACATATAATAAATATTATATTTCAATTACTGCACCCAATGCCATTGGGATTATTGCAAAAATAGGAACTATTTGTGCAAATAAAAACATAAGCCTCTCAAGCATTTTGCAGCGCGGAGTTTCTAAGGACAATACGGCAGACATTATTGTTATCACGGAAAAATGTCAGGAAAAACTCTTAAGAGAAGCTGTCGAAGAGCTTAAAGACTGCACTGTTAACAGCATTATAAGGGTTGCTGATTGAAAAAAATAATATTTCTTGTTTTTTCACTTCTTTTATTTGTATTTGCTTTTATTCAGGCAAAACCCGTTGAATGTGAACTTACAAAAGCATTTGTAAATCCGTCGTCGGATTTAGCTAAACTTGCAGCTTTATCTTCAAGCTATTTAAATGTAATTCTTGAAACAGATAATGAAGAAAACCTTGAAGAGCTGAAACATCAGCTTCCGGAGATTTCGGGATTGGACGTTAAAGCCGTCACAGATGTTTACAGAGATTATCCCGAGAACTTTTTGACGGAAAAAACCAGAAAACTTCTTGAAAATAAAAATTATTCCGAAATTGAAAAAGAAAGCCTTGAAAGGCTCTACAGCCCGCTTGGAATTTTTATAGCCCCGCCGGATAATGATCCTTATTTGTTGGCAACTGAGTATGTTTTAAAAAACACTTCCGGAGAAGAAGTAAAAAAGTTTAACGGTAAATTTTATCTTCTTAAGAGATATAAGATTAAAAATAAGAATGACATAGAAAAATTTTTAGAAGTACAAAAAAACACAAATGAGGGAACCATATATCTTTCCGGGCCGCCGGTTCATTCTTACATAACAGGTAATAAATCCTCTTTTGAAATTAATTTTATCTGTATTATTTCAACTCTTGCCTTGATATTTTTATGCAAATATTATTTTAAATCGATAAAAGTTATCATTCCGATAAGTTTAAGCATCCTATACGGTTTTTTGCTCGGATATTCCGTTTCAACAATTATATTTTCTCATCTTCACGTCCTTACGTTTGTTTTTGCGACTTCTCTTATCGGAATAAGCCTTGATTATTCGCTGCATTATTTTTTGACCGGAAAAGAAGAAGGTTTTAGAAAAAATTTAACCGCATCAATGTTGACAACCGTTCTTGCATTTATGACACTAATATTTTCGGATATGGAAATTCTTAAACAAATTGCGGTTTTTACTTCTTTCGGACTTCTGGGGGTTTATCTTTTTGTAACTGTTGTATTTCCCAAAAATTTCAAAATTGAAACAGGATGTTTTCCAAAAATAAATTTTGTAAAATTCAAACCCGTTTTTTTAACACTAATTGCACTTGTAATAATAGTTGGAGCTTTCCGGCTGGAATTCAGCGATAACATAAAAAATCTTTATAAACCGCCGGAAAATCTTCTGAAAGCCGAAAAAATATATAAAGAAGTTTTCAGCCCGAAAAATACGGAATTTATTCTTATCAAAGGCAAAAATATAGACGAAATTATAGAAAAAGAAGAGAAAATCGGAATAAACAACTCCGTTTCGCTTTCTGATTTTATACAATCAAAAGCCAAACAAACAGAAAATCAGAAGCTCGTAAAAAATTTATATAATGCAAACCTTGATAAATACGGAACTTTCCTGAACAAAGACATTATTAAAAATATTAAAAATAAAGAATTAAAACTTTATGATACGGAAAATTTTCCGCTAAACAAAGAATTTATGCTCGATAAAAATACCTCTTACATAATAGTAAACGGGCATTATAATAATTCAATCAGCCCGACAGAAGAGATGAATAAATATATGAAAGATTTAAGGAAAGAGTGCATTTTTCTTGCTCCCTTTGTATATTGTGTCCTGTTTATATTATTATCATTATTTTTTGGCTTCAAAAATTCTCTCAAAATAATAATTTCTCCGCTTCTCGGAGTAATTTTCTCCATTTGCCTGATATCACTTTTAGGAGAAAATATTAATCTCTTTAATATTCTTGCCTTATTTTTAATAACCGGTTTCAGTCTCGATTATTCGATTTTCCGCCTTAACAGCGGAGAAAAATCAAAAGATGCGGTCTTCATGTCAATGCTCTCAACCGCGTTTTCTTTTCTTATGCTTTCATTTACAGGATTTAAATTAATCAGCACGTTAGGCTTAACTCTGTTTCTAGGAATTTCTGTTTCATATCTTTTGAGCCTCTTTATAATAAAACCGAATAATAATCAGGCAGAATCGAAAAAAATACAAAATGATATGTAAATCTATAGACCAAATGGTCTATAGAGAATTAGCTCAAATTTTAATCCCTTGATTGATGGCATGGGCATGACTATCGGCTACACTGTTATCAAGGGAGAGAGAGTATATAATTATGAAGAAAATATTGTTGTTTTTAGGAATGTCTTTATCAATTTTATCAGCTGTAGCTGAAGATAATGTTTTGCAGACAATTGAAATTGTGCCGGTCAAAGATACTTATAATATTGTTTTAGTATCTGATAAAGCTGTTGATGTCAAAAAAACAATTAAAGCACCCAACCAAATCACATTAGATTTAAAAGATATCAGAGCTTCAAAAAACTTGAACACAGTATACAACAATGTTTCAAATGTTGATACAGTTCTGGTAGAACCGGCAGGAAATGGTATCAGTATTTTCTTCCAGGCAGAAAATGCTCAAGGAACAAGTGTTTCTTTTGACTCTTTAGCTCCGGCTATGCCTGTAAAATCTGAACAAAAAGTTCATCTTAGCAACCCGGTAGAGAGTTATGCGCCTATATACAAAGAAGATATGCAGCCTGCAAAAACATCTAACTTATTCAACAGACTTAAAAATTCTTCTGCAATGGAAGGCTTAAGAGATTCTGTAGATGAAGATACTGTTTCTGACACAGCAAATAAAGCTTTTTCTTTTGGTTTAATCGGACTTCTGGTATTTGCAGTAATCAGATTGTTCAAACGCAAAGAACCGGATATGAAAATTGGTTTAAGCCAGAGTTTGAATGAACGTGAAATTGAAATGTACAGAGGCCAGCAACCGATAGGAACATCCTATGTAAACGTAGAAAAACCATTCACAACAGTAAATTACGGATTGAACGCATATCAAAGAGAAAACAGAAACCCGTACGAAACCGAAGCACCTATCCATAATCCACGTTTAAGAAGTTATGTAAACCCTTCTTATAATCAAAATGTACAAACACAACCTATGCCGGAAAGACCTTCAATACAAATGGCTGTTCAGCCACAAGTCAGAAAAAATACAACCCCGGTAAACACAGCACCGGTAAACCAATCTAACCCAAATATTGATAATCTCAAATTTTTGGAATCAATGACTGCTATTTATGAAAAAAGCGGACGGCACGATCTGGCACAAGGACTTAAAGCCAGCTTAAGTAAAAATAACCTCAAACAATAATAAATAGAACAAAAAAGAATTTGCAAACTATAATAAAAAGGCGGATTGAAAATTTTCAATCCGCACTATATATGATTGGGGAATATGTATTTATCCTAAAACCTGTTCCAAATCACCGAGGATACCTTCATGGTTTCCGCCGCAATTACATTCACAAGTTACCTTGCCGTTTACCTCAACTTTTACCTCGTGGTCTTTTATCGCAGCTAAGATGTCATCCAGTTTTGCCATCAAATCTGTATCATCATATTTATTGTCTTCAATGTTATTAAGAATATTAATGATAGTATCCATTTTTTCTAATATTGCCTTGTCATTTGCATTTGATATGTTCTTGAATTCATTCAATGCATTCAGGATAGCTGTTGTGTTAGCATCATTCTTATCCATCTTTGCAAGAATTTCATTTTTAGCAGTTTCGATTGTTACATTGATAAC
>CALUVK010000024.1 GCA_944324205.1 Candidatus Gastranaerophilales bacterium
TTTGCATAGACATTTTGAACATCATCGTGCTCTTCAAGTCTGCCTAATAATCTCATAATATTGATTGCAGTTTTCTCGTCAGTAACTTCTATCGTGTTTTGCGGAATTCTTGTAAATTCTGCAGAAGTTGATTTAAAGCCTTCTTTTTCTAATCCTTCGGTAATAGGCTGGAGATTAGGTATTGAAGTGTATACTTTGTATTCATCCTCTTCTTCAACTATATCTTCCGCATCCAGATTAATTGCAGCTTCAAAAAGTTTTTCGTAATCCATATCATCTTTATTAAAAGTGATACATCCTTTTTTATCGAACATCCATCCTACACATCCGGTTTCGCCAAGGTTGCCGTTAAACTTTGTAAAATAGCTTCTTATGTCTCCAGCGGTTCTGTTTTTGTTATCTGTCATAGCTTCAATAACAACAGCAACACCGCCTGCTGCGTATCCTTCATAAGTCATTTCATCATAATTTTCCTGAGAGCCTGAGCCTGCCCCTTTTTCTATTGCTCTTTTAATATTGTCGTTTGGAAGCCCTGCAGCTTTCGCTTTCTCAATAGCCGTTCTCAAACGGAAATTTCCGGCCGGATCAGGTCCGCCCAATTTTGATGCTACAATAATTTCTCTTGAAAATTTTTGAAATTCTGCTGCTCGAAGAGAGTCAGTTTTAGCTTTTTTATGTTTAATCGTTGACCATTTTGAGTGTCCGCTCATAAATATCCCCTTTAATTATCTGGTAATTGCTTTATAATCATACCTAAAACTAAATTTTATAGCAAGAGTTCTCAATAAACAGGCAATCGAATGAACTACTCTGTTGACAAAATCGTGAGATAAAAAATTAACTCCAGTCTTTTCTTTATACTCTCTGGATTGTATATTTTATGTGATTTAGGATAAATGTTATTACACTCTGCAATCAATTTATTTAAGATAACAAAAATAATTGCATAATTTGCATATATAACTAATTTTTTTTAACATTTTGCTCTGAAATATTTTCTTCTTTAGTTTCATTAAGCTTTAATTCTGTCTCACGAGCTTTAATCATTGCTTGAATAATTTTATCATCCTGAGATTGTTTTTTTATATCTGCAAAAACCGCCTTAAGTTCATCTTCGCTTAAGCCCTGTGGAGATTTCATACAAACTACAAGTTTTTCTTTTCTAAATACAAAATAAGATGCAACAATTATACCCCATAGTAAAATACCTTGTATAATTCCAATGGAAGGGAGTTGTGAGATGTGACTGGAAATATAATTCCAAACTACCATTGCTACAAGTCCCGGAAAAGCTACAAAACCTGCACACAAACAGCAAACCACCATTCCGGCTATAATTAAGCCTCGTATTCCCCTGATTTGTATTACATTAATATTTTTTTTCATCCGCTTCACCTATTAATTTGAGAAACTCATCCTCATTTAATATTATAACACCTAAATTTTGAGCTTTGTCCAATTTTGAGCCCGGATTATCGCCGGCTACTACATAAGAGGTCTTTTTAGAAACCGAAGAAGAAGTTTTCCCGCCTCTTGCTTTTATTTTATCACCGGCTTCATCTCTTGTCATGCTTTGTAAAGTTCCGGTTAGTACAAATGTTTTTCCGCTCAACTCATCCGTACGGTACTGTACAGTATTTTCAAATGCAAAGCCTAAGGTTTTGAATTCTTCAATCAGTTTAATATTTTCGGAATTATGAAAAAATTCATAAACACTTAAAGCAATTTTCTCCCCGATTCCCTCAATATTTGATAAGCTTTCAGAGGATGCATTCATTAACTCATCCAAATTTGTGAATTCGGAAGTTATCAAATCAGCAGTCTCTTTCCCGACATGTCTTATAGATAGAGCTGTTATAAATCTTGAAAGGGGACGTTTTCGGCTCTCTTGTATGGAATTATACATGTTAGAAGCCGATTTTTCCTTGACTAAATCCAGCTTAAGGAAATCTTCTACTTTAAGTTTATAAAAATCTACGGGAGATTTAACAAGCCCGAGTGAATATAACTGTGAGATTACGGAAGGACCGATAAAATCTATATCCATAGCCTCTTTTGAAACCCAGTACTCAAGTTTAGCTCTTATTACAGCCGGACATTTGGGATTTGAGCAGTATAAATTTACTTCGCCCTCTCTTTCTTCTAACGGTGAAGAGCATTCCGGGCAATTCTCCGGCACTTTATACACAGGCAGAGTTTCATGTTCAGGCGCATCAACAACCTTAATTACTTTAGGAATAATTTCCGCAGCTTTTTTTATAAGAACCCTGTCTCCTATTCTCACATCAAGTCTTTTTATTTCGTCAAAGTTATGCAGACTTGCACGTGAGACCGTGCTTCCTGCAAGCAGCACCGGCTCTAATATAGCAACAGGAGTGACAGCACCGGTTTTTCCTACCCCGATTTCTATATTAAGAAGCTTTGTCGATATCTCTTCAGGCGGAAATTTAAAAGCTGTAGCCCATTTAGGCGCACGCGAAGTAAATCCGAGTTCTCTTTGAAATGCAAAACTATTCACTTTTATAACAACGCCGTCAGTTGCATAATCTAAATCAAAACGCTTTGTTTCCCACTCTTTACAGAAATCTACCGCACCTTCTATATCCTTTACAAGTCTTATGTTAGGGTTTGTTTTAAATCCGATTTTTTTAAGATATTGCAAACTGTCCCAATGCGTCTTTGGCATAGTTTCAGCTTTTTCTACTATAGCGGTATAAGTAAACATTGATAAGTCACGTTTTGCGGTAACAGAACTATCAAGCTGCCGCAGAGAACCTGCCGCAGCATTTCTCGGGTTTGCAAAAGGTTTTTCAGACTCTTTATTAAGTTTCTCAAAAGAACTTACCGGCATATAAATTTCGCCTCGAACTTCTATATCAGCTTTTTCAAAAAGTTTTAACGGAATTGCTTTTATGGTTTTGAGATTTTGCGTTATTTCTTCACCTGAAATTCCGTCTCCTCGTGTTGCGCCGTGTACGAAAATCCCGTTTTCATACCTCAGGGCTATTGCAAGTCCGTCGATTTTTAATTCACATACGAGTTCAACATTATCTCCGCATTCTTTTGTTACTCTTTCGTACCATTTTCTTAATTCATCATAGTTATAAGTATTATCCAGACTATAAAGCCTGTATTTGTGTTTAACTTCATCAAAAGAACTGCTTAAGCCACCTACTCTTTGAGTCGGACTATCTGCAGTTATAAGCTCCGGATACTTATCTTCAAGTTCCTTTAACTCTGAAAAAAGCTTATCATATTCAAAGTCACTGACCAGCGGATTATCAAGCACGTAATAATTATAAGCATACTTATTTAATTCATCTTTTAAAAAATTAATCCTGCTCTCTGACATAACTGCTCCTTATAACCGCCGCCATTATCCAGAATGTAAACTGTATTTGCGGCCTAAAAAATACAGTATCAACAAATCCATGTATTAATATCCCGATAATTGAAATCAATGCGGCTAAAACATAAATACTGCCGGATTTTTTCAGAGCAGTCTTAATTGTAAATATAATAAAACCTAAAAATGCAAGTAATGCAAAAATACCGCTTTCTACAGCTGTTTCAAGATAAATATTATAAGCGCTTAAAGCATCAAATCCTGTCTTCATATAGAGCCCGTAAATTTCTCTGAAATTCTGATTACCGACTCCTATTCCCAGCAGCCAGTTATCTTTAAACATATGAATACAAGACTGGTAAACATTAAACCTGAAAGAATTAGAGCTGTCACTTCGCATTGCAAATATTGAAAATATTCTTGCTCTTAAAGAAGTTATTGAAACAATAACAAAAGATAAAACCAGTACCAGACAAGAAGCCAGTATTACGAAAAACCTTTTTAATTTCGGCTCTAAAGCTTTATATATAAAAACACTCAATACTGCTAATTGAGCAAAGAAAGCAATATACGCCCCCCTGCAACCGGTAAAGATAAGTGCAGAAGCTGATACAACACCAAGCGGGATGCCAAACCTTTTAGGCAGTGCAATTAATGCCGGAATACAAGCTAATAAATAGCCGCCAAAGAGGTTTGGATTATAAGGCTTTAATGTGCCGTAAACTCTTGTCATAACTTCTTCCGGATTAAGTCTTGATGTGTCCTGCCAACCGGAAATCTCTCCTACCGATAAGAAGTTCTGCATAAATGCAGCAGCCGTTTCAATAGCAATACAAATTGCGTAAGCAAAAAATATATACTTAATTTTGTCTTTGTTATCCTTAAAGTAGTGCACCATTGCAACATAAAAACCAAGATAAGTAAGAGTTTTAAAAAAGCCTTTCAAACTCAAACAGAATAAGCTTGAGCCTGCAACACTTATTATAACAAACATGAAATAGGCAAGCAGAAACTTATCTGCAGCATTTAATTCAAAACCTTCTCCTTTTTTAGTAAAAATCTTTACAATTGTAAGCAAAATTGCAAAAAGACCGAAATAACCTATAAAATCCGACTGTGCAAAAGTAGCCGAAAGTATTAAAAGCAGTACATCCGCTCCGATAAGCAGGTCTATTTTTTGTAAAAAAAAGCTTTTGTTGTAAAAAGGTTCAAAAATTTTTTGTGAATAAGACAATATTGTATTAAGAAACATTTTTCCCTAACCTACAAGATTATTAGCGCCGGCATCTTCTACTTCAACCTCAGAAGACACTCTTACATCCGAAATTGTCCCGTTAAATTTGTAGCTTTCACCTTCTAATGTAACAGGAAGTCCCATTTTAATTTTATTACCGCCTACAACAGCTCCGTCTTTTGTTATTTTTGCAGTATCGGAAATTGTAATAACAGCGTCGTAAATTGCAGGCTGTGCCGGATCTTGTATTAAAATATACTGTTCTTTAGCCTTTTGTGAAGGTAAAGCGGTTTTTCTTGATTCAGAGCTGACTTTAACAACATTTAACTCCGTATAAGGAACATTTCTTATTGTAATAAATGTTTTATCATTAGACTTAATCGGGAATTCTTCTCCTGTCACCGTTACACCGCGCAGAAACACCTGAAAAGTAATCGGAGAAGTTGCTTCTATCTGTTTGTCAGCAGTCTGTCTAAAGTGTTTTGCAGTCATAACACCGACAGCAAGAGCAATTATAACCCCTAAAACTATTATGATATCAACGATATTAAGTTTTTTCATTTACAATTTCACTCCTATATTTCTAACATAATACGTTCCGGAACAGATTTTAAAATTTCTTCTATAGATGTAGTTGCACATCCGTATTGTTTAATAACAATACCTGCTGCGATATTTCCTATAACTGCAGCATAAACAGGCTCCGCTCCTATTGCAAGAGCCAGAGTATATAAAGCAGTCACTGTATCACCGGCACCGGTTACATCAAAAACTTCTGCCTTATTGAAAACGGGAATATGAGTATATTTATTATTTTTTTCAATAACCACCATACCCTCTGAGCCGCAAGTTATAAGTACAGCTTCTGCCAGAGTATCCTCTAAAAGTTTATTTCCCGCCTTTAAAAAATCGTCTTTATTTTTTAAATAATATCCGACATATTTTTGAGTATCCGGAAGATTCGGTGTCATAGAAGTTATCCCCCTATAACGGTTCAAATCCCTTTGAGCATCTACAATAACTTTTTTATTATATTTATGAGCAGTGTCACAAACTGCTTTTATTACATTATCAGTAAGAGTTCCTATATGATAATCTGATAAAATAACCGCATCATGCAAAGGTACAAGTTTTTTTATCTCTTCAATCATTTTATCTTCAGTTTCCTTTGAAAGCGGTGCATTTGTCTGTCGGTCAATTCTTACAATCTGCTGTGTGATTGAATGTGAACAAGAACCTGATATTCTTGTTTTGGTAATCGTTTTTCTTTCTTTATCAGTTATTAAAGCGGAACAATCTATATTAGCATCTTCAAAAGCATTCTTTAAATCCTGCGCCTGATAATCATCTCCGATAATTCCTATAACAGAAACATTCCCGCCATTAATTTCGGAAACGTTATGAGCAGCATTGGAAGCTCCGCCTAAAATAAACTTTGTATGCGTATGCTGAAGTATTAAAACAGGGGCTTCTCTTGAAATTCTCTCCGTATCGCCATAGACCATTTCATCAAGCGCTAAGTCACCTACGACAAGTATTTTAGCCTCGCCGAGTTTTTTGATATAACTTTCTAATCTTTCTTTATCCATTTCAATCTCTCTTATGATTGCCTATTCGCAAAATATCAGATATAATATGTTTATATCATACTACAAAAAAGAAAAGAGAGTCATACATGGCTGGCAAGAATGTTTTTAACAATAAAGACACAATGGATATTAACGAATTAGCATCCTTAAATGATGATATCTCACCTGAATTAATAGAACAGCTTCAGCAAAAATTAACTCAGGATGCACAAAACTTAAATGCAGAGAGTACTGCACAAAACCAGCCGGCTTTTAATATAAATGATGATGCTACATTATTTGAAGAACCATCAGCTGCTGCAAATCCGGGACAAGAGGTAAAAATAGAAGGAGAAGTTCCAAAGGAGCCGGCACCGGTAAAAAAAGATATTAATCTTGATAAAAACTTTGACGATAATTTTATAAAAAAATATAAAGCAAAATTAAATAAACAACAAAATGAGTCTCAAGAAAAAAACGAGGCAGAAAGTACAATTAGCAGTGCCGCTTTTGCAGAAACATCGCAGCAAGAAGATATTGAAAAAATTTCTAACGGTAATATTACAGAAAGAAAAATTACTCCTGAACAAAAAAATTATAATGACAGCCTTGATTTTTTGGATGGAAATATTAAATATTCCAAATATGTAATCTATATTGATCCACAAAATGTTGATTTTATTGAAGGATTGACTGTTAAAGAACGTAAAAACTTAATAAACAAAATCCTAAAAGAACAAAATGATATTGCTATTACAAAACAACGTTTCAGAATCATTCAAACAGTTTTAAGACATGCAATCGTTGCCATATTAACAATCGCAATATCAATTCCGATTATTTATATAACTATTAATGCTTCTTTAGAAACAACTATAAACAACTACAGACGCTCTCAATCTATATTTCAAACATTATATAAAGAAAAAGGCAAGATTCAGTCTATGCGCTAGCTTTTTTTGCATTCTTCTAAAATATAATCAGCTGCTGATAAGCCTAAACTGTAACCGCCTATTGATGCAGCAACAAATCCAATTCCTTTTAATGCTCCAGGCAAAAATCTTAGAGATTTATTAAATATTTTTTTAGTAGCACAATAATCTTTTAATGCTTCAGCCTGTTTTGTTAAGAAACTGCTATCTTTATACCAGCCTTCTCTTTTAACCGCAACTTTTTTACCGGTAATCGAATCTTTTTCCATTTTTGGCATTCCAATAAATCTTTTAGCCAATGCTTCGCTTCCAAACATTGCTCCAAGAGCCAGAGCTTCTCTCGAAAAAGCTTCAGCCTTGTCATCTGCACAAGCGACTTTAACAGCTCCTGTTGCTACAATTAATGGATTTATATGATCTGCAGTAAAATTAACAACTTTGCTCACACCATTCATTAATTTACCAGTTTTGGAAAGATTTTTAATAGCTTCTTCTGCACTTACAATACCTGTAGCTACAGCATTTGAAGATTCTCTTGCAATATTAGCAACACCTTTTGCAGCATTAGTAACCTGACCGGCAGCAATATCAAAGTTCATAACTCCTACGAACGGATTGTTGGCAGACATTGCATTAATTCCTTTGTCTGCTCTTCTTGAAGAAAATATTCCGCTTGATACTATTGATGGCATAAATGATGAAATTGCTAAACCTGATGTCATGTACTTTCCTTCACTACATACTATAAACACACTTTGTATTTATATAAAGTATTTTTGTAAAATAAAATTGCATGAAAATCTTAAAATTTTACAAAACTTTACATAGTAAAACGCCATCAGGGCTAGGCTTACAGGCCTAAGCCTCTTCGTTTTCTTCAACCTCTTTTTGGGGTTCTCTATATATTTGTAACTTGGTAATTCTTGCGCCGTCTATTTCTGTTACAGTAAAAGTTAAACCATTGAATGAAACAGCATCGCCGATATTTGCAATTCTGCCTAAAAGTTTTACAACCAATCCTGCAATTGTATCAACATCATCTTCTTCAAATAAAGCTTCTTTTAAATCAAAGAATTTAACAAGCTCATCTATACGCATCATACCGTTTGCAAGATAAGTATTTTCACCGATTTCTTCTATATCAGCTTCTACATCCTCATCAAATTCATCCTGAACATCCCCGATAATTTCTTCTAAAACATCCTCAAGGGTTATAAGCCCTGATGTTCCGCCAAACTCATCTATTACAACGGCCATTTGTATATGACGTTTTTTAAATTCAATAACCAGATTATCCAATGTCATTGTCTCAGGAACGAGCATCAACGGACGTATAATTTTTTTCATTGAATAATTTTCTTTAGTCATAGCTAAAGAATATAAATCTTTAACATGAATAAATCCTAAAATTTTATCAATATTTTCTTCATACACAGGATAACGGGTATACTGATTCTCCATTGCGACTTTGTTTAGTTCTTCAAAAGAAATGTCGTTAGGAATACATACCATATCCGTTCTCGGTATCATAACCTGTTTTGCCATCAAGTCTGAAAACTTAAACATATTATGAAGCATTTCAGCTTCTGTTTCATTTAATACGCCTTCATTATAGCTTGCATCAACAAGCATATCTAATTCTTCTGTTGAATGAACCAGAGATGCGTCCTCTGAATTAGCATGGCATGCTGCAAGAATTTTGTTTCCCGACACTTCCAGAAGCCATACGAAAGGCTTAAATACAGTGATAAACACATCCATTGGAGTTGAAATCAGAAGAGCTAAAGTCTCCGGATGTCTTAAAGATATACATTTAGGTAATTGTTCACCCAATAATACGTGGAAATATGTTACAAGTACAAATGATATTGGAACCGCAACTGCATGGGCTGTAATTACACTGTGTGAAGCAAAAAATATTTGAAATATCGGTTCAATTAACTGAACAATAGTAGATTCTGCAACCCAACCAAGAGCAATACTTGCAATTGTTACACCAAGCTGTGCCGCTGCTAACATTTTATTGACGTCATTAACTAATTTCAATGCTCTTTTTGCATTAGAATTTCCTTCGTTACATAACTGTTCCAGTCTTGTTTTTCTGACTTTCACTAAAGAAAATTCCGCTGCCACAAAAAAACCGTTAACAAAAAGTAAAAATAAAATTATAAAAATATTTATAAAAATGTCTGTCAGACTCATTTACTCTCAATTACCTTCAAATTGTACATCTGATTTTACACTATACAAGAAATTTTTGCAATAGAGCAGACAAGCTTTAAGACTTAGAATACTAATTTTGAAAAGTTATTTTGCAAAAAACACGCATATTTTATTATGTCGCAAAAACAGATTTTACATAATAGTTCTCGTCATTTTCCAATTTATTTCTTAATTTTGGAAATTTTTCAGACTCAAGAAGTATTTGAGCAGTTTTTTCTCTGATTGTATATTCTTTTTGGTCTGTACACTGACTCAAAACCTCAAACAACACTTCATCATCTAAGTATTTATAAAAATTTTTTAATGTCTCAAGGCACCAATATAACTTAAAAAGTTGTTTATTAATAACATATTTTTTATCTCTAAAAATAAAACTGTCCAGAGTTTTTAAAGCTTCAAATGCAAACTTAGAAATTATATTTGAATAATTCTCTGCAAAATTCTCTACATTTTTCATTAAACAGGCAGAATCTACAACAAGCCTGCAAATATTGGCATTAATATCAATTGTAGCATCCGCAAAGATTTCCGGAAAATTAAAAAATGCTCTTAACTCACTATTTTCAATCAATATTTGATAAATTTTAAGAGCAACAGCTTCTCTTATTTTTCCATCACAACCTGTTAAATTTGAAACAAGAACTTTAGCATCATCGGGTGAAAAAACTCCATCCAATTTTAAAGCTGCAATCTGTTTTTGAGGTATATTACCACTACTTAACATTTCAATCAATTCTGCATGCGAAAAATTTTTATCACACATTTCACAAGCTTCATAAAAATTTGTGTCTAAATTTGCATAAAAACCTGTATTCAAATCTTTATCCCTGTTATTGTATAATATTATCATAACATAAGGTATAATGAATTTGGAATAAAAAATAGTTTTAATGTATGATAAGCGAAAGGAAAAATGCTGTATAATATTCCTTAAGGAGACTATCATGAATATATTTGAGACAATAATAAATAAAATTTTAATTTTTGAAAAAGAACCGCAAAAAATAGGGCTTTCTCAACTCAAAGAACCTGCTATAGTAAAAAAAACAGAGCCTTCTATAAAGAATAAAGATGTGAAGCTTTCTGATTTAATGCGCCGTGCCGGTTAAATCAACATAGGATTGTAAACTTATATTTATTTAATAAAATATTTATATGCAAAGAGGATTATTTATAACTTTTGAAGGCGCTGACGGGTGTGGTAAAACAACACAAATAAAGCTTCTCGACGAATATTTACGTTCTTGCGGAAAATCGACGCTCCTGACGCGGGAACCCGGAGCCAAAGGGCTTGGAGTCAAATTAAGAGAAATTCTTCTAAATTATGATGGTGAAGTTTCTCCTAATTGTGAATCTTTTCTATTTCTTGCAGATAGAGCACAACATGTTGATTGTATAATAAAACCTGCTATTAATGAAGGAAAAATTGTCTTATGCGATAGACATACCGACTCTACGGTAGCTTATCAGGGTTACGGCCGTGGAATTGATATTAATAGAATAAAGATACTTAATGAAATCGCAGTGAATGGCTTAACCCCTGATTTAACTTTGATTTTTGATATTGATATAGAAACTTCACTCTCCAGAGTAGGACAAGAAAAAGACAGAATGGAATCTGCAGGAGTTGATTTTTTTAACAGAGTAAGAAACGGATATCTTGAAATCGCCAAACAGGAACCTGACAGAGTAAAGATTATAAATGCTTCTGATACAATAGAAAATATACATAACAAAGTTTTGGAATTAATTAAAAAATTATGAATATACAAGAACTTGAAGAACGTTTGAATAAAAATAAACAAGGAATTAATTTTGAAGACCTAAAAAAAAATCTGGATAAACTGGAAGCACAATTGCAAACGCCGGAAGTATGGTCAAATCAGAATCTTGCCTCTGAATTAGGACAAAAAACACGTGAAATTAAAGAAACGTTAGAAATGTTTTCAAGGTGGGAAAATTTTATAGAAGATGCTAAGACTGCGCAAGAAATTGACGACGATGAACTTCTTAAAGAGAGTGAAACTAACCTTGATATTTTAGCAAAAGAACTTGATAAATATGAAGTTCGGAGAATGTTGTCGGGTGAATATGATGAAGCTGACGCATTTTTATCTATTAATGCCGGTGCCGGAGGAACAGATGCTCAGGATTGGGCGGAAATGCTTCTTAGAATGTATACAAGATGGGCCGAATCTAAGGGTTGGAATGTTGAACTTATTGATAAGTCTGACGGAGAAGAAGCCGGTATAAAGTCTGCAACCATAAAAATTTCAGGGAAATATGCTTATGGATATGCAAAAGCAGAAAAGGGAGTGCATAGACTTGTTAGGATTTCACCATTTAATGCTAACGGAAAACGACAGACAAGTTTTGCTTCCTGTGAAGTTTCACCAATAATACCTGATTATGAAAAAACTATTATAATACCACCGGAAGATATCGAGGTGGATACTATGCGCTCAGGCGGCGCCGGCGGACAGAATGTTAATAAGGTTGAAACAGCAGTGAGAATTTTGCATAAACCGACAGGTATCGTTGTAAAGTGCCAGCAAGAACGTTCGCAGCTGCAAAATAAAGAAAATGCAATGCAAATGCTTGCTTCAAAACTGTTAGAATTGCGCCAGAGAGAACATGAAAAAAAACTTGCAGAACTAAAGGGAGAAAATTTTGATATAAACTTTGGTTCACAAATAAGATCTTATGTATTTCATCCATACAAATTAGTAAAAGATCACCGAACCGGCTATGAAGCTGGAAATGTGGATGCTGTTATGAATGGTGACATTGATGATTTTATTGAAGCCTATTTAAAAACTGTAGTTTAGATATTGTAATTAATTTTTAAAACTAATTTTCGTTTTACCGGAATCAACTGTTAAAATAACTATTTTTGTTATCATATCAGAATTACCTTCAACTTCAATTGATTTCAAATATTTACTGACCTGTGATTCTTTCTTAGGCGTTAAACCCAGTGTCCATCCGTCTTTGTAATAAAACTGAAAATCTTTTTCCAGTTTTGAATAGGATTTGTTTGAAATTGCGGATATTACATTATTAATCTGTTTGTACTCTCTTGAGTTATAAGAAGTTGTGCTCTTTATCGGATAAAGCGTGTAAAAAGTCACGCCTTTATTTTTTTCATACTTAAAATCTCCTGCAGATTTCAGCATAATATCAGATTTTGGTAAAAATTTTTCTTGCACAAATTTGCAGGAAACATCTCCGTATTGCGGAAGCTTTGATGCAAAATCTTCAAGTTTTTGCGGGTTATCGAACACGCTTGCTCCGGCGGAGAGTGTAATCATTATTCCTAATAGTATTCCGTAAATTTTATTCATTATAATCCTCTATTGCTTTTATTAATTTTTCAGGTGCGTTATATAATGTCGAACCGTTTTTTACACTTACGGCCATTTGCATTGTACCGGCCGTAAGAATTTTTTCATCTTTCAAATAAATATTATATTTAATAATTATTGCAGGCTCAAGCTCTTTCAAAATACATTCAACCGTAAGTTCTTCTCCGAATTTTGCTGATTTTATATATTTTAAATCCATTTTGGCAATCGGATACATAACACCGTCATTATACATATCATCATATGTATATTTTAGTTTGCTAAAAAAATCACATCTTGCTTCTTCAAGATATTTGATATAATTGCCATGCCAGACAATATTCATCGGGTCTAAATCGTAGAATGGTACTTTTATTTTGGTTTTTGTAATTATTTGTTTCATAAATTTTTCCTATAAATAATTTTTTAACGGGAAAATTCCGCTTGAATAAGTACGTTCAGTATCTTCATATCTAAAACTTACTCCGGTTTCGGTTTTTGTAAGTTTAAGTTTAATAATTTTATCAGGTTTTATTATGTTAGAAAATTTAACTCTTCTGATTTGTCCCTGTCTGCATTCAATGTTGAAGGCTTCTTTTATAAAAAAGTCCGCATAGAAAAATTGAACGACGCCGGCTAAAATCGGCATTCCCTCAAAATGTCCTTTGAAAAAGTTACTGTTTTTCAAGAAACAAAGTTCAAACTCTGCCGCATCTTTTTCACAAGTTCTTGAGAGAACAAGCGGAAGAGTTAAATTAAGGTTAAAAATAGTTTTAATTTTATCAATATCAACTTTGCCTCGTTGATTTTTTGGGATTTCATCAAAAAATTTCCATCTTTGCGGAATTACTTCAAATTTATCGTTCAGATTATGTTTAAGAAGTTTTATAAGATTAAGAGTCCCGTTTTCTAAAACAAAATTCTGTCCTTTTTGTGTTAAAACCGTAAAAGCTCCTATTTTTCCGCCGGTATCAAGACAAAATACATCATTTATCAAATCACATTTTCTGATTTCAGATTCTATGTTATCCGCTAAAATCCTTTTTTCCTGAACTTTTAAAATCCTGTCGCATCTTCCGAGAAGTTCAATCCCATTTCCGAATACCTTAATTCTGTCACCTATTTCCTGAACGGGTTCATATGCGTATGCCGTAGAAAGTCTTGTTCCGCTATCTCCCGTTGAAAAGATTTTTACTCCCCTGAAAAGCTTTATTCTTTTATCTTCAGGATTTTCACGCCAGCCTATAGAGTTGGTTTCCGTGCTTCCGTATAAATCAATTACACGATTAGCGATTTTTAAGGCGTATTTATATGTTTCGTCTTTAAGCTTAGAACCTGCACTGATTATGATTTTCGGTTTAACTTCGACTTTTTCGTCATACTTTCTTAATGAATCAAGAAATGACGGAGATGTAATAAGAACGGCATTTTCTGTCTTTATATCTTCCGGATAATTAATTCTGTCAATATTTATTACGGAGCCTGTGTTTAGGGGCAAAATAAAATGAAAACACATTCCGAAAATATGTTTGAGTGTGGTTGTTGAGATGAATTCCATATTTTCGGCAAGCCTGAGTTCTTCATACATATCGTGAGTTTCCAGCAGCATATTTTTAACCGATTTTTTTATGCATTTGCTTTCATTTGCGGTAGAACCGCTGGTTTTGAATTCTATTACATCATTTGATGAATTTACGGTTTTATTCAGAAAATCAATAATATCTTTAAGATTTTCATTATTTTCAATTTCTTTTCCGAACATATTTTTGACATCTTTTACCGTATATTCTCTTTTTGCACTTTTGAGAATAACTTTATTATCAAATCTGTCAGTTAAAAAATATTCGTAAAATTTATCAGTCATACTTTCTCTTAAAAATCATTCTTATAGTATATTCTACTCCAAATAACAGTCCAACTAAAATATATGAGATAATTCCGTTATATAAAGCCCAGATTTCTTTTGACATAAATATTGTAGCGGCTGATATAAGAAAATTTAAAAACATAAATACAGACCAGATATAAGTGAGTTTTCTTGTATAATCTAAAACCCAGGGTTTTGCATCCGGCTCCATAGAGAGTGCAAGTTTTTGAATAACTGTTTGTTTCTGAAAAATTGATGAAAAAAATATAATAAACAAACCTAAATTCACAATCGGCGGATAGAATTTGAAAAAAATCCAATCCGTGAAATGGAATGCAATAATAATCAATAACATTCCAATAAACGGCAGGAGAGATTTTATTATATTAAAACATTTATTCATAGACTCTTTATTTTTTTATTATATTACAAAATTTTTCTTTTTATTGGCCGAATCAATCTAATTTACTATGGCCAGTGCCTACTTGTGTATAAAATATGTTTATGTGAGAATAAAATTAGTTCTTCACTATAAAACTTGTTAAAAATTTCCAAGAATATAGACGAAGTTCAAGACTGGAAACAGTAAGTATCGTAGTAGTTAGAAATATAAAGGAAACTAAGACAATGGCTAGAAAAACTCCATTAGAAAAAATCAGAAATATTGGTATTGCAGCTCACATTGATGCCGGCAAAACCACTACAACTGAACGTATCCTGTTCTATACAGGTAAAACCCACAAACTCGGTGAAGTACACGATGGTGCTGCAGTAACCGACTTTATGGAACAAGAAAGAGAAAGAGGTATTACAATCCAATCAGCAGCTGTAACAGCTGAATGGAAAGGACACCAGATTAACATTATTGACACCCCGGGCCACGTTGACTT
>CALUVK010000025.1 GCA_944324205.1 Candidatus Gastranaerophilales bacterium
GAAGCTATCGACAGTTATACGGGTAAAGATGAACTGCAGGCGAATATGGATATGCTGAAAGCTGCGCAAAAATACCGTCAGATAAAACCGCTTATCGTATGTCAGGCTGAAAGAACAAGAGATAATCATGTCGTGAAATATCTTTTAAGAGAATATTCCGACATTGTCGGGTTAAAATTTCATCCTGAGTTTACTAAACTTCCCGCAGCTTCCGAAAAGTATGATAAATATCTGGAACTTGCAAGAGAATTTAAAAAGCCCTGCCTGTATCATTCAGGTCATATCAAATCTAAATATTCTTCTCCGCTTTTAATATATGAAAAAGCAAAACAGTTTCCCGATGTTCCGATAATCCTCGGACATCTTTCAACAAGTCCTGCAGAACTCCAGAAAATAGCAATAGATATCATTGTAGAATCTATCGAAAAAGAAACGGCAACTTTATATGCTGATTTGTCCTGGGTGAGTGTGGACACTGCAATTAATCTTATTGAAAAACTAAAAAATACATCCAAAGGTGATTTTACAAACCGCATAATGTGGGCATCCGATGCGCCTGTAGGCGGTGAAATCAACCAGAGAAAAGAACTTTACGACAGAAATCTTAATCTTTTTAAAGTAAAAATTCTTGAACATTTTAAAGATGAAGATTTATTGAATAAGCTTCTTTACAAAAACGCAAGGGAACTTTTCAATTTCTAGAAATTAATAACGAAATTCAACGCAAGTATTTTACAATATTTCTACCTATATCATAACGTTCACAATAACGCTTTAATTCCTTTATTACTACATTTGAAAGTACAAATACAGCAATTAAATTTGGAACCGCTAAGAAAAGCGTTACTGCATCAGAAAGATTTATAATACTTTGAAAGTTCATTGCAGAACCTGCTATAATGCATAAACAATAAACAGCCTGAAATGCTCTTGTCTTAATTTTTCCATCTCCAAATAGAAAACCCCAGGCTTTAAGCCCATAATATGAACCACACAGCATTGTTGAAAGTACAAAACAACTTGCCATTATCGTCAGCAGTATCGGATAAGCCGGGCAAATAGTTGCAAACGCTTTAGACGTAAGCTCAATCCCTGCTATTCCGTCTACAGATAAATAAACTTTTGAAACTACAATTACAAAAGCGGTTGCAACACCTACAATTACAGTATCGACAAACGGTTGTAACATTGAAACAAATGCTTGTGCTACAGGCTTATTAGTATTAACAGCAGAAAAAGCTATAGGTGCAGTACCTAATCCGGATTCATTCGCAAACATTGCACGCCTAAATCCCCAGAGTAAACATGCAAAAACTCCACCACTCATCGCTCTTGGAGAGAAAGCTTCTTTTATAATTAGAACAATTGTTTCCGGAATATGATGAATGTTTACAGCACATACTAAAAATGCACTTAAAACATATAAAGAACACATCACAGGTGTAACTTTAGATGTAAATTTTCCAATCGCTTTAATTCCACCTATAATTGTAAACCATGTTATTATTGCAACTATTAAACCTAAAATCCAGCCATTATTTGCAAAAATACTTTTTTCTCCGCCTGTAACTTCTGTAAACTGAGCGGTCATAGCATTTATCTGGAATAAGTTCCATCCGCCAATCATAGCAAAAATACAGCATACCGCATAAATTTTAGCAAGAATTTTACCAAATTTTTCGCCCAAATTACCCCTAAATGCCACCGGAATATAATACATTGGCCCTCCGGAAGTTGTACCGTCTGAATTAGTTTTCCTAAATTTTACTCCCAAAAGAACTTCTGAGAACTTAAGAGCCATAGAAAAAAGCCCTGCAATAATCATCCAGAATATAACCCCAGGTCCGCCAATTGAAACTGCAGCAGCAGAACCGGCAACATTTCCTATACCGGCTGATGCCGAAATTGTAGCACTTAGAGCCTGAAAAGAAGAGAGCTCACCCCTTTTCTTCCGTTGAAAACCTGTCGGGTTACTATGCTTGTATCTATTTGTTATAAGCTTTACAGCATGCTTAAAACCCCAAAAACCTATAAAACCTGTTCTTAGAGTAAAAAATAAAGCTGCAATTATTAAAAGAGCCACCAAAAACTCAACCCTAACCCCTCCTATTGTTATATAAGAAAAGATTAAACCCGAAATTTTATCGGCAATCGGTGAAAGCAAGCTATCTATTACGGCATCTAAATTCATATTTTTATATTAGTATAAACAAAATTTATTATTAAGTCATTTATTACAATTAATTATACTATACAAACTTTTGATTTTTAACTATAATAGCATTATGGAGAAAAAAGTCATATCTACAAACAGAAAAGCCTTTCATGATTTTTTAATTTTTGACAAATATATTGCAGGGATTGTATTAACCGGTACAGAAATAAAGTCTATACGAAAAGGAACTGTAAACTTAAAAGATTCCTTCGCTAAAATTGAAAATAATGAAGTTTTCTTATACGGAATGCATATTTCACCTTACGAACAAGGAAATCGCTTTAATCATAAGCCAGATAGAATAAGAAAGCTGCTGCTGCAAAAACGTGAAATTTTAAAAATTCAAGACAGAGTAAAAAAAGACGGTGTAACAATTATTCCTTTAGAATTGTTTTTAACTCATGGTTTTGCTAAAATAGAACTGGGGTTAGCAAAAGGTAAAAAGATTTACGATAAACGTGAAGCTATAACTAAAAAAACACAGGAACGCGATATGGCAAGGTTATTAAAACGGTAAGTTCTTTTGGGGATATATAGAAAAGAGGATAGGCGGATGTTTAACAGAGAAATGATTTTAAAGAGTTTAAATACAGAAAACTACTATATTGACAGGCATTCGCTTGATTTATTTTTAGAAGACTGGAAAATCGAATCTATTTATGAAGATGAAGACGGGTTAGAATTTTATGATGATTTGGCCCTGGAAAAAATCAAAAAAGGAATTTCTTTAAAAGCTCAAGGTTATAGTGACGATCAAATTATAACAAAACTCAATCGCATGGAAGCAAAAGTCGAAAAGTATGAAGAACCTATAAAACCGGTTCAACCAGTTATGGTAAGCGAACTTTTGAATGAAAATAATCAGGAAAGTTCTTCATCTGAAACAACTTCTACTGAAGTTACAGTAAAAGAGGAAGAAAAACAGCCTGAAGTTATACCTCAAGGAAAAAGTTTCACACTCGATGTATCTTCTCAAACTCTACAAATGCTTGCTGAAGCAGTTGCAAAAAAAATAAGTGATGATATTAAAAACTCTGATATGGTTAATAGGCTAGTAGAAGCCGGAGGATACAAACGCGATAACGAAATTTTAGCAAAACAAGTAAAAGAACTTCTTGAACACAACAAAGAATTAACTCAACGAATTGAACAACTAGAAAGCCATCCCTCTAAAAGTTTTTGGGAAAAAATTTGGGGGAAAAGATAATTCTTGGATTATGAAAGTTTTTTAAAAGAACTGGATATAAAACTTGCAGATTACTTTAATGAATACAAAGACTTTATCTGCTGTAAAGTTGGTTGCAGTTATTGCTGTGAAAAAGGAGATTATCCGCTATCAGATATAGAACTCCGATATATAATGAAAGGCTATATAGAACTTGATAATATAACAAAACAAGCTGTCCAAAATAATATAAAAAATATCAAAAAAGGCAGCACTTGTCCTTTTTTATTGGATAAAAAATGTTCCATATATCCTTTTAGGCCTATAATTTGCAGAGTACACGGACTAGCATATTTTTGCAACGAAAATATCGTAAAAGTTCCTCACTGTACAAATATAGGTAAAAATTATGCAAAAGTTTATAGTGGCGAAGAAATATTAATTGAACCTATAAATGAGAATTTAGATACAATTAACATTTTAAACGAGTTTATTACAAAAAATCAATTCATAAGTTCCGATTCTTCAAAAACTACTTTTGAAATCAGAAACTTATTCGATTGGTTAACTTAACTGCATAAACACTGTCTAGAAACCTTTTTATATCGTTTTCTTATCTTCAATTTTTGAATTCACCGGCTTTGCTTTGTCCGTCTTTTTCTTACTACGTTGAAGAATTCTATTCAAATTATTATAATCGTAATCTGCTGAAGATATACCATATTTTATTTCTATATCAGAAGGGAAGAGCTTATACCCTAAAGGTAAAAAAGATTCCGGCTTTTTCTTTTTACTATAGGCCAGAGGCTCTCTTGTTCTCTGGAATAAAAACAACTCGCCTCTATATCTGTTATAGGTCGCTTTTGCCTGTTCTACAATTTCTTTTGCATTTGGTTCTTCTTCGAAAAATTTTTTATTTATAAAAGGCTTGAAAAGTTTATCGAACTCCGGATTATCTTCTGCGATATTTTTGCCATCAAGTTTCTTATACACAGCATCATCAATATGTTTTACTTCGTTTACGTTATGTCCCAAGACTTGAAGCTCAAAAGTAACGGGAGATTTACCTGGAATTCTGAATAAAAAATGCGTCGCACAATAATTTGCTTTTGTAAAATCATCCTCAAGATGTTTTTTTACTCTTTGCTTATTACCGCCTTTTTTCCACATTTCATTTTGAACATCAATTAATTTATTTAAAAATTTTATAGTTGCATAATCATATTTACAAGCTTCATATTCTTCTTTGCCCTTAACAGCAATAGGTCTTTTATTTTCAATCTCTAATAATTCAAGTTTCCCTGACTTTATAAATGGAATAAATCGTCCCAGAACAGCATCAACTTCACTCTTGCTTGCATCTCTAAACACCAGTTTAGCACCAATTAAATCTGTCATTTCTTTTAAAATCTCATCAGCACCAACCCATTGACGGCTACCGGTTTTTTCTTTTATAGACTGTATTGATTTAACACGAAAAGCAATTTCTGAAAGTAAATTATTAGGCTCTTTCTCACTCGCAACTAGGTCACTAAATGTTTCATTCATAAACTTTTCAACTTTATTTGCATTGGCTTGTATTTTTCTACGAATAGCTCTTGCTGTTGTTCCACTTACTTCCCAAGCTTTATTTGCCGCTTTGGGTGTTCCTTTAAAACAAACCGTATCCGCTTTTAGCGGAGATGCCATTTTTAGTCCAAATCTGCTGATATTATTTTGTTTACAGGTTTCGCAATTTTGGGGTTCTAATCTTAGCCCCCAAATAGCCGGGATATTCATAACATTATGCCTTTCTTTTTGTATATTCTCTTTAAAACCGCTAAATATAAAAAATTGCTTAAATATAAAGAAATGTTACATTAAACTGGGATTTGCTCTTTTATAAAATCTTCGATTTTATTTTCAAATCCTGTAAATTCTGAAATTTGTTTAGCCCACTCCCTTACAATTTCATTTTCGTCCAGCATATAAGAAATCGGTTTCCCAATTTTTACAGTTATATGTTTTTCAAAAAGCTTTTTTGCATAACCATCAAACCCGCATATTGCAACAGGAACGATATCCGCTTTAAACTTTTTAGCAAACATAATAAAACCCTTATGTATCTGAGAAATAACAGGTTCTTTAACTATTTTTCCTTGAGGGAAAATTCCCAGAGACCAACTCGTATTAAAAATAGATTTAACAGTCTTAAAAGTCGCAATCTCGGGTTTTTCTCTATTTACAGCAAAAGCACCTAAAATATGAACCAAAAATCTTAAAAGTTTGTCTTTGTCTTTAAATAATTCTTGTTTTGCCATATAGGCAATATTTTTCCACGCTGCAAGAGATATTAGAGGCGGATCTATATAGGAAACATGGTTTCCTGCATATATGACTCGTGAATTTTCTGGCAAATTTTCTCTACCTTCAATTTTTACATTGTACATGAGCTTTGTTACAGGATAAACAACCAATGTAAGAAAGACCATATAAAATAATGTTCTAAAAATATTGTAATCTTTTTCAGTTCTTCTATTATAATTTTTCTCTTTTTCCATTAATCTATTTCCAGTTTGTTTATTCAATACTCACTTATGATTGAGAATGCATACCACAATATTTAAAACCTGTAAGTTTTTGAATTGCATGCCCCCAATTATCAACCATCCCCTCGACATCATCTGAATAAGGAATAACTTCACCAATTCTTACAACTATTTTACCTGTAAAAGGCAACATTTTTACTTCTTGTGTTCCGACAATTCCAACCGGAAGAATTCCGCACTTGGTACTTTTTGCCAGAGAGGCAAAGCCCTTTGTAACATTACTTATTTCACCAGGTTCCTGACGCGTCCCTTGCGGAAATATTCCAAGCACCCAATCTGTCTTTTTAAGAGCTTTTACTGTTTTTATTGTAGATACACCAAGTTTTTCTCTATCTACAGCAAATGCTCCGAGCCAATTAAGCCACCAACGCATAAAAGGATTTTGAAATAGCTCTTTTTTGGCCATATATGCAACACCTTTATTCATAACAGCGCAGACTAAAGGAGGATCAAGAGTCGATAAATGATTAGCTGCAATAATAAAATCATTTGTCTTTGGAATATTCTCTCTGCCATAAACCTCTAATCTATAAACCAGCTTAAAACGTATCATATAAAAAACATGAGTTACAATAAAAAGAAACAACCTTCTCCATTTATTATAAAACTCTGGTTCTCTATGTGAATAATTATTTCCTACAGCTTTTTTTGCATCATGTGACATATAATAATCCCCTTGTCAATGACAATATTATACAACAAATAACAAAGTTAAAACATAAGCCTGAATAGCAAGAATCTCTTATTCAATTTTTCAGAGAATTTTTTAAGGTTAGCTACTGTTTCAGAAGTATCTTCAACAATCTGTTTCAGCCCTTCCTTGTCTCCATCCTCGCCGTTTATTGTCTCTAATGCGGTAGAAACCTCACACATAGTTACATTCAAATTGTCAATTGATGTTTCTATTTTTGTTTTTAGGTTTTCATCCTTAGTCATTTGATTTACAGCTGTCGAAATCTCATTAAGATTATTCATAACTGCATTCAAGTCCTCTCCGAATTCTTCCGCGTCGACTGCACCAATAATCGGAGTCAGTTGTTTTGAAAGATTATTAATAGAATTAGCTGTTTCATACAACATCGGCTTGAATTTTTCATCACCTATAATTCCATTGATGTTTGTAGCAAGTTTATTAAAGTTATTTGAAACATCACTCATCATCCACAGAACTGCATCTATATCATTTTTAGAAGTTTCAACAAGTTTTTCGGTTTTTTCCAATGTTGTTGTTGCTTGAGCCGTCAATTCCTTAAAGTTTGTAACAGACTCTCTAATTTCTGCAATCATTGAATCATTAAGAAGCTCATTTATAATTCTGTTAGTTTCAGTTAAAGATTCAGCTGCTTTGTACTGCCAATCCATAAAATCGGCAATTCTCATAGGCTCAACTATTGTATAAGGTGATGTCTGCTGCGGATAAGGAAGAGCAGTATTATCCAGAGGAGCAATTCTTAATTTTTCAACTCCGTCAACTTTTACGATTTGTCCAATCATAAAATGAGGTAAAATTAAGCCCGGCAATTCTACAACATAATCAACTTTATACGCATAACTTGTATTAATAGTATCTTTAAGTTCATCCGGAACAAGTTTTGCTGTCATAATCTGAGATTTTTTTACGTTTCCGACATCATAGAATTTATCATCGAGTTTAATCTCAACCGGTGCCCCTGCCGATAACAAATCTTTATTAACAACCGGAATATAAACAGAGCGCACTTTCGGCGGAGTTATCTCCAGGAACTGTTCACCTATAAGTCCGGATTGCTGTATAGAAAGCATTGATGCCTTTGGAATAGTAATTCCGGGTTCTGTTATAACAAACTTCATCTTAACATAACTTGAGTCACCGTTAACGACAGGCATAATTTCCTCAACCTGCCCGACTCTAAGTCCCATCATCTGTACGCCGGAACCTGGTCTTAGGCCGTTTACATCCTTAAACTGTACCTCTATTCTTTCAGCAGAAGAAAAAGAACGTCCTTTTACCCACAATACAGTAAACAGTAAAGTCGTTAAGGCTACAAGTGTTAATATTCCTACTTTAAATGATGGTGACATTTTCATATTTTTTATATCCTCATAAGTTATGCATTCATTTTCATCGGCCCCTCAAGAGAAGCGTTTACAAACTGTTTAGTATAAGGTGTTCTCTCCTCTAAAAGCTCATCCGGAGTTCCTTCAAAGACTGCATGACCATTATACAACATCAAAACAGAATCAGCAGTTCTTTTTATTGTAGACATCTGATGTGTTACAACTATTGATGCCGCATTTGTTTCGTTTTTTAATCTTACAATATAATCTTCTATTAAAGTAGAAGATATAGGGTCTAATCCCGCTGTCGGCTCATCATACAAAATTATTTTAGGCTCTGTGACAATAGCACGCGCAAAGCTTACGCGTTTTTGCATACCGCCTGATAATTCAGACGGAAACTTATCCTCAATTCCGGATAAACCTACAAGCTCAAGTTTTTCTGCTACAACTTTTTCAAGCTCCGCCTTTGTATATTTTCCCCTCAAATCTTTTCTTTCCTGAAGTGCAAAAGATATGTTATCAAATACATTCAAAGAATCAAACAATGCAGAATACTGGAATACCATCGCAATATCGCCTCCGGAAGTATTAATTTCTCCGGAATCTTTTTCAATAAGTCCGCTTATGAGTTTAAGCACAGTACTTTTACCCGAGCCGCTAAAGCCAACTATAGATAATATTTTCCCGTCGTCAACTTTGAATGAAATATTATCAAGAATAACTTTTTTATCAAATGATTTTACTAAATTTTTAACTTCTATTCCCATTGTTTTGCCTTCATATTAGTAGAAAAACATTGCCGCAAAAATTAAATCCAGAATAACTATTGCAACAAATGACCAGACAACAGCCTTTGTTGTTGCAATACCTACCCCCTTTGCCCCGTCTCTAGCTTCCATTCCGCAGGTACAGCTTATTAGCGTTATTACAAATCCAAACGCCAGAGATTTCAGAATACAAACATTAATGTCATGTATATTTAACCCGAACCAAACAGAGTCGAAATAAGCCTTATATGTAAGTCCGGAAACTAAATTAGAAGCAACAGCCCCGCCTAAAATACCAAACACGGAAGCAACAATTACAACCAGAGGCATCATAAGCGTTCCTGCAATCACACGCGGAGTAAAAAGATAATGAACAGGATTAACCTTTAAAACTCTAATCGCATCTATCTGTTCAGTTACCTTCATAGTTGAAATCTCTGATGCCATAGAAGAACCTATCATTGAAATTATCGCAAACCCTGCCATAATAACGCCTTCTTCTCTGACCATCAATATCGCAACAAGCATTCCCACATAATTTCCCGCCCCCTGTTTCACCATCTCGCCTGCTACCTGCATTGCAATAATAATCGAAGTCATGCCGACAATCGAAAGAGTTATCGGAAGTGAGGAAACACCAAATCTTGAAGCCTGTTCCATTATAGCCTTAAGCGTTGTGGGAAAACTCTTAAGGCCTTTTAAGAATTCAAGGCCGAACAAAGCAACATTGCCGAGAGTCGTAACAAAACTCTCAACTTCTGACTGAAGCATCCTGAATATTTTATAAGTATATGTAGCCTTGTAATATATTTTCACCTTGTGTAGTATTTTACCACACATTTTTATTAAATTACAAATCTTTTTTTATTTATGATAAACTATAAGAAAGGAGTATTTAAGAGAGGAGTTGTAATGTTTGGATTAATTTTAGCGGGCGGTTCAGGAAGCAGACTTTGGCCTTTGTCAAGAGAACTTTACCCGAAGCAGCTTATCAATATCCAGAATACAGAAAGTCTCCTGCAGGCGACTTTCGAAAGGATTAAAGAATGCATGCCGGAAGAAAATATTATAAGCACAACCGGAGTAAAACATTTTTCAAATGTAAAATACCAGCTTTCCTCAATAGCACAAAACGCCGTTGTATTATCCGAACCCATCGCTAAAAATACGGCTCCGGCAATTGCAGTTTCTGTAAAGTTTATAATGGATAAATATAAAACAGACCCTGTAATTTTGGTAGTTCCTTCAGACCATCTGATAAAAGATGTAAAAGGTTTTGTAAATACAGTTAAATCAGGAGAAAAAATTGCAGAAAAAGGATATATCGTAACCTTCGGTATAAAACCGGCATACCCGGAAACAGGATACGGCTACATAAATATTACACAAACCGCAGTAGAAAACGGATATAAAGTTAATAAATTCGTTGAAAAACCAGATACCGAAACGGCGGAAAAATATCTAAAAGACGGTAACTACTTCTGGAACAGCGGCATTTTTATGTTTAAAGCTTCAGTTTTCTTAGAAGAGCTTGCAAAACATTCTCCTGAAATTTATGCAAAATTGAGCGGATTTGATTTCAAATATTCTAATGAAATTCCTTTTACCGAATTTGATAAAATGCCTTCAATTTCTGTCGATTACGCCGTAATGGAAAAATCAGATAAGATTGCATTAATAAAACTTGAAAGCGACTGGAATGATTTGGGAAGCTGGAAATCTATTTATGATGTAAGCACTAAAGACAAAGACGGCAATGTAAAAATCGGACATATTCTTGATGAAGGCTCTAAAAATTCTCTTATGTATTCGTCTTCGAAACTCGTTGCAACAATCGGCCTGGAAGATACGGTTATCGTAGAAACAGAAGATGCGATTCTTGCTTGCAAAGCGGATAAAACGCAGGATGTTAAAAAGATTTTTGAAACATTAAAGAAACAAAATGATGATACACATCTTGTACACAAAACCGTTTACAGACCATGGGGTTATTATACAGTACTGGCACAAGGCAACGGTTTCTTAACCAAAATGATACAGGTTAACCCCGGACAGAAGCTTTCCGTTCAATCTCATAACCACAGAAGCGAACACTGGGTTATTTTAGAAGGCACGGCAAAAGTTGTTCTTGAAGGAAAAGAATTAATTCTAAGTCCAGGACACAGTGTAGATATTCCGGTAAAAGCAATTCATTCGCTCCAAAATCCTTATGAAGATGTTGTTAAAGTAATAGAAGTTCAAAAAGGCGATTTGTTGATTGAAGAAGATATCATAAGGTATGAAGATATATATGGACGCGTATAACCATTTAAACATTTTACAAAATTTTACAATTAGTGTATTATAAAAGAAAATAAGAGGATATTTTATATGAGCAATATTGTTATTTATTCAACAAAACCAATGCCTGAATTACAGGCCACATTAATGGATATAGATGAAGCAGACGTGAGAGTTGTTTCTATAGAACAAATGAAAGATTATGCTGTTATTAATCCTTCTTTGATGATTATTGAAAACATTGATTTGGCAAAAGATGCTTTAATGACTAATAAGTTTCCATGCCCAATATTGTTTTTTGGCCCCACAAGACGTGATGTTACAGTTAGAGCTGAGGGTTATGACTTTATTAAAGATCCCTCTAATAAAGATGAATTAATTGTCAGAGTCAATGCATTGTTAAGAATAAAAATTATAAAAGATAAACTCGAAAGAGTTTCAACAACAGATGATTTAACAGGACTTCACAACAGAAAGTATCTTCAGGAACGTTTAGAAGAAGAAATTTCTCGTTCAAGAAGATACGGAACAAAACTTTCTTGCATACTGTTTGATATAGATTTCTTTAAGGTCGTAAATGACATGTATGGCTATGAGTGGGGTGATATACTTCTTAGAAACATTGCAAACAAGTTAAATGCAATGATAAGAAAAGAAGATATTTTAACCCGTTACGGAGATGAAGAATTTTTACTTGTACTGCCTAATACATCTGAAGAAAATGCGTTTTTATTCGGAGAAAGATTCAGAAGAGAAGTTGAAAAAATGGAATTTATCCCTGCCGGAGAGGAAGAAGCACATAAAGTTACTATATCCGGAGGTATTTCGACATATCCTTGCATGCCTGATGTTGAAGAGGATGCAAATACTGTTATAAGATATGCAGAACATGCACTTTACAATGCAAAACACAGAGGAAAGAATAAAATTATCCAATTCTCTCAAATGAATTTAGAAATGTAGTTTTCCAAAAGCCATCTATGCTTATTATAGTTTATAGTTGGCTTTTTTGTACCAGTTCCGTTCTATATCTCTTGTATTGGTTATTAAGTTCTGTAAGTGCTATAGCTTTGTCTATAGCTTCTAGTGCATGCACATAATCACCGGCAATCTCATAAGAATGCGCAAGATAGAAATAAGCAAATGGAGAATTTTCCATTTCTGCCATCAGTTTTCCATTATTAATTCTTTTTTGGTCAAATTTTGCTTTAAGCCTTTTACACTCAGCTAAATCAATCTCAGCACCCTCAATATCACCCAATGCACGTTTGATTTTAGCACGCTTACCGTAAAGAAAATACGACCGTATATCCCCTTCAACTTCAGCAATTGCAAGATTTATATAATCGAGAGCTGTTTTATTATTTACATTAAAAAAACGATCCGCATTTGCTACATACTCTTTCATTGTATCTGTATTTACAACTGAAGTATGAAATGTATATCTTATAGTAAGAGCATTTTTTGTAGTATCAGCAGGAAATTTGTCAAAAGGCGCTGATTTTCTTAATGCTTCAAGAGCCGATTCATCAAAAACAGGATTCCTAGAACTTTTAACAATTTCCGTATTAACTAAATCCCCTCGTCTGGTTACTGTAAACATAACGGTTGCATCACCATCATCATCAAACTCCGGAGGATTCCAATTTTTTTGGATTTTACCTTGCAATGTTGACATATAAACAGAAAAGTCTTCCTGTACAACGGTCCCAGGCGCATATTTATTAGAATCTACATCATCTGCAAACACTGGCAAAGCAAATTGTAGAATTAAGCTTAATAAAACGATTTTTCCCCAATATACTCCCATAAAACTATTTTATATAAAAAGAAGAAATGTGTAAACTTTTTCTAAAACTTCAAGAACAAATCCTTCCTTCATAGTTCTGCGTGGAGTTTGAGAAGGTAACAAAACTTTAAATGTTTCCGACTTCTCCTTTGTATATATTGTAAAATACATTAAACCAACAGGTTTTTCTTTACTTCCACCTGTTGGTCCTGCTATACCGGTGGTTGAAATACAAACATCTGCTCCCGTTAACTTTTGCAAACCAAATGCCATTTCATAAGCACATTCCTCACTTACTGCACCGAATTTTTCTAGAGTTTCTGTTTTTACTCCAAGCATTTTTTGCTTTGCCTCATTAGAATAAGTTACTAAATTAAGATATATATATTCAGAGCTCCCGCTTACATCTGTAAGCTTTGAACTCAAAAGACCTCCGGTGCAAGATTCTGTTGTTGCTATTTTCAGCCCCTTTGCTCTCAATAAATCTCCAATTTTTGCTTCCATTAATAAGTTGTCCTTGTTAGAATTATTTCAGACTCTTTGTTATACAAATTATGTTTATACCATACTCCTTCAAATTCTCCATTCGGCTTGAACAGATACTGGCAGTCTTTTGAAACAAAGTAAATAGCACTTACAGGTTTCCCTGAAATTCTATATTGTATTGAATAATAAGGATAGTCTGGATATTCCCCATAAATAAAATCAACATATTTTAAATTTCCTAAAGCATCGTAATAATAGGCTTTTGAAATATCTTTCTTGTCCTGAATTGCATACATATAAATATTTTTCATCTTTTTATAATAAAAAGCTGAAATATTATTTCCATTATATTCCTTATAGCCGGAAGAAGCTGCCATATAATTATCCCAGTGATCTTTGTCTTTCAATCTATCTTTAAATTGAGACTTAAAATCATCCTGCTTTTCAACAGGATTTTCAAAAATAATATCTCTAACTTCACTTATTATAGCCTCTTTCTCAACTTCAGATTTATTAATCCAGTCAAACTGAATATTAGCTATATAAATGTCATTATAATTAGCAAAAACTGCTGTTTGAAATATTATACATAAAACTAAAATAACTTTTTTCATACTCATTCTCCTATCTTAGTATAACATATATTTTATTGCGGTAAATAATTGTCATATATCAATATTACACATCTTATTTCATTATATTTCTATTTTCTGTATAATAACGAATGAAATATATGGAAGTAAAAATTATTGGTGCTGGACTTGCAGGCTCTGAAGCAGCATTGCAGTTAGCAAAAAGAGGTATAAAAGTTAAATTATATGAAATGCGTCCTTATAAAACTACAGGTGCGCATGTTACCGGTGATTGTGCAGAGTTTGTCTGTTCTAACAGTCTCGGTTCATCCGATATTCTGAATGCCAGCGGACTTCTTAAAAAAGAGATGGAAATCTTAGGTGGAGAGCTTATTAAAATAGCTTATGAAAACTCCGTTCCTGCTGGAAACGCTTTGGCAATAGCAAGAGAAGATTTTTCAAGAGCCGTTACCAAAATGATTGAAGAAAATCCTAATATTGAACTTATTAGGGAAGAGATTATAGAAATCCCAGACTGGAACGTAATTATAGCTTCCGGCCCGCTTACGAGTGATAAATTCGCTGATGCGATAAAAGATTTTACAGAGGAAGAGCATCTTTCGTTTTTTGATGCAATAGCTCCAATTGTAGAAGTTGACTCCATCAACTTTGATAAAGCATTCTGGGCCTCAAGATATGATAAGGGGGAAGCCTCATATATTAATTGTCCGATGAATAAAAAAGAGTACGAAAACTTCTATAATATATTAATCAATGCTCCCAGAATAGAGCAGCACGATATCGATAAACATTCAAAATTCTTTGAATCTTGCCTGCCGGTTGAAGTTCTGGCTTCAAGAGGAATCGATACTCTGCGTTTCGGACCTATGAAACCCGTAGGACTCATTGATAAAAGAACCGGAACAGAAAATTATGCCGTAGTCCAGCTAAGGCAGGATAATTCGGCAAAAACTCTATTTAATCTCGTCGGGTTTCAGACAAATTTAAAATGGGGTGCGCAAAAAGAGCTTGTACATTCAATTCCCGGCTTAGAAAACGCAAATATTGTCCGATACGGTGTAATGCACAGAAACACCTTTATAAACAGCTCCCAAATCCTTAACCAGACTCTTGAAACCAGAAAAAGAGAAGGACTCTTCTTTGCCGGACAAATCACCGGAACAGAGGGTTACACAGAATCCATTGCAACCGGCATGCTAGCCGGAATTAA
>CALUVK010000026.1 GCA_944324205.1 Candidatus Gastranaerophilales bacterium
CCTGCCCAGCCTGAGGCGATTCCGGTTGCACATTTTGCGCCTTGTTTTACTGCTGCTTTACTGCCGCCTTCTTTGTATGCGTACCCGATTTCTGCTGCGGATAATACTACCGTAAGCGGAACTGCGGCTTTACCTAAAACTTTTGAGGCTTTTCCTAATTTGATTTTTTGTCCTTTGTATTGAATTCTCTTGCCGTTTAGCAAATTTTCACTGCGTTTATAAGTTCTAACAGCTTCATTTTTTGTTTTCTTTAATTTTTTAGTTGTTGTTTTAACAAACTTGTTTGCATTTTTAACAGCTGTTTTCTTAGCAGAACTTGCTTTCTTTTTAGCTGTTGCGGCTGCATTGGCGGTTTTTTCTGCGGCTTTATGATAAGCACCAGTAAGTGCAGGAGCAGCTTTTTTTATTGCATATTGCCCGCCAAGAGCCATAGCGCCGCCTGCGATACCGCCTTCCAGCCAACCTAGATTTTTTGAATTTTCTTTTTGGGAATCGGCAAGGCTTTTTTGCATATCATTATACTGTGCCTGAAGTTTTTCATATTGTGACTGCAATTCGTCCGGATTAACATTTGTCGGATTAGACACCGCCGGTGATGGTTGCTGCGGCTTATCATTCAATACAAGCTTTTGGCCGATTAGTATTTTATCAACATTTTTAATCCCGTTTTTATTGGCGATTTCTGAAATAGTCATGCCTGTTGCATTTGCAATTTTAGTTAATGTGTCTCCTTTTTGTACAATGTAGTCCGTCATAATTAAATCTCCTTATCTTCTCGTGTTATATATATATAAAGATAATTTGATTTAAAAAATTGCTCTTTTTATGCAATGAAATTTCATTATTACGTCAAATAATGTGTGATTACTGCATTATAAAGCTTCACAAAACTTAATATTTTATTCATTTGCAAGGGCTTTAACTACTTTATAAATGTTTTCGACTTTTTCCCGATTATCTTTTATTTCGTCTAAGTAATGTTGTATATCTCTCAACAAATCCTCTGTCGGCCGAAGATGACTTGTTATAAAAAAGTCCTCAAGGGTAATATTTGCATAATCTAAAATATTTTCAATAGTTTGAGCAGAAACAAAGCTTTCGCCGATTTCAATTCCTGCGAGCGTTCGGGTTGCAATATTAAGTTTTTCAGCAAACTGCTCTTGCGTAAGCCCCTCTTTTTGCCTTAATCTCTTTATTTTTAGTCCTAATTCTTTTTTTACGTTCATATATTAATTGTAAATATAGTATTTAAAAATCAAAATGATATTAAGGTGCATGTTATTTATAATAGATGTGTAATTGTTGCAAAATGCAATCCGAGTATGTGATATAATCGCATTAGTAGTAGGTCAGGCATTGCCTGACAAAAATATTAAAATGTAATAAAATATAAGAATGAATTATAAAAGATTATTTATTCCAAATTCTTATAGACAATATTGAATATTTGAAAATGGCTTTTAAATCAACAAAATAAAAATATTCATTTGATATTATTGCAATAATTATTATAAAATGAAAAATTCTGATATAATTGTGTAAAGCAGATGGTATTATTTTGTTTGTATCAAGTTGCTGTAAGGAGAATGCATGAAAGTATTAAAAATAACATTTCAGGGAAAACCGAAAAATTATGCAAAAATAGATAAGTATATTTCCGGTTCTGCTCAACCGGGTAATGCAGATTTTAAGTGGCTTAAAAATCAAGGGGTTACTGATATTATTAACTTCAGGACAATGCATGCTCCAGAGATAGATTTTAATGAAAAAGAAATTGTTGAAAAAAATGGCATGAAATATCATAATATTCCAACGGTTTCAAGTGCTCCACAAGAAACAGCTGTGAAACGATTTTTAACATTGATAAACGGTATAATTGAAAAGGGTGGAAAAGCTCATATTCATTGTAAAGCCGGAGCTGATAGAACCGGCATGTATTCTTTTATATATAAACAGTTAAATCACATTGGGACAACTGCAGAGAATGAGCGTGAGTGGATACAAAAAGGACATGATATAAAGCGTTATCCACATATGATTAAATGGGCAAAAGAAACTATAAAAAAATTAAGCTAGAAATTTTTAATAATTGGAAGCTTGTTTTTTATAAACTTTAAAACTACTCCAATATAAGTTGTAATTACCATTGTTAGTACAAAGTATAAATAAGTGTTTTGTACCGGATTAAAAATCCAATATATATTATGTTCATTTCTTTCACTTATAGGAATTCCATTAATCCAGAAAATTACGGCTGTTATAATATACATAACAAATAAATGGTTCGCCATAATGTGATATGTATTTTCTCCTATAAGTTTAATAAATTTTATGTCTTTTAGATAATCATAAGTAATGTTTACAAAAAATAAAGAAAACCAAATTCCGGTAATACTTGTTAGCACTGGAACAACAATTTGGCTATCAAATCTTGCCCATACAAGTACATAGCTTAATCCAATACCGTGTGTTGGATCAAAATCCCTATTAAAATGCCAGAGGACAGCTTGCAGACAAAGTACAACACCTAAAATTTTGGGAGTGAATATATTATAGTTTCCGTGAATTTTTGTTGTATATAAGTGTCCTAAATAAACAAAAAATAGTGAAAACATAATTCTGATAACAATTAGTGATATCGGATCAAGAACAACTATTTTGGATAACGGTATCGCTGAAAAACCCATAATAGTGTATAGAGCTGCTTTTACCCATTCTTTTTGTTTTCTTAATTGTCTCTGGATAAACAAAAAAGTTAACATTGTCATAAATAATTGAGTTACAAACCACATTGGACATGATAAATCAAATTGATGTCCGTTTAAGAAGGGAGTAATAAAAAAGTTCTTAAAACTTAGTTCCATTCCCCAGAATTTGCCGGTTAATTTATCTAAAAGAATGGTAACTCCGGCATAAAATGCAGAGTATAAAAAATATAAAACAAGTAAACTTTTAACTCTTCGTTTTATAAATACTGTTACTTGATCCAGATACTTATCTTTAAACAGCATCCCTGAAATAAAGAAAAATAACGTGAGTTGGAACGAATAAGGAGGAAACATATCAAACATTCGAAATTCCAGGTGTCCGGATACAACAAGTGTAATAGCCAAGGCTTTTAGTATATTAATTTTATCTGAAAAAATTTTGTCCATAAGAAAATTTTATCATAAATAAAAGAAGAAGAGCTTGTATTCTACAAGCTCTTCTGTGTTTTTTATTCTTTATTTTAAAAAACCTAAAATGTTTGAGCAGGTTTTTTCTGTTGTGTTGCTCCTGGAATAGTTTGCCAATTTGCAGCCATAATCTTTTTGAAAGATTTTAAAGCTGTATCTTCAAGTTCACCAAGTTCTTCAGCTTCCATAATAAGTTCTCTTAAAGGAAGTAATGCTCTTTGGTCTCTTAAGACACCCAGCGCTGCAGCTGCACCAGCTCTTACTAAATCATTTTCAGAACGGTTTTTCATTACTTCTATTAAGGCAGGAACAGCTTTTGTATCGTTCAATTTGCCAAGAGAAGTTACTGCATAAATTCTAACGTTAACCCATTCATCATATAACATGTTGATGATTTTATCAACGCATTTTTTGTTGCCGATTTCACCCAGTGCTCTTGTTGCATCACAACGAACATTTACTTTTTCATGATCCAAAGATTTCATTAAAGCATCTGTTGCAACATCACCGATTTCAATAAGAGCATCTGTTGCTGTAATACAAACCTGAGAATTTTCGTCATTCAGAGCTTCTACAAGAGGTTCAACAACAATTTTACCGCCTAAACGTCCTAAAGCACGTGCTGCACGAACTCTAACGTCAACATTTCTGTCTTCTCTTAAAGATTCTATCAAATGTTCGGTAGCTTTTGTATCGCCGAGTTCTCCCAGAGCTCTTGCTGCATACAAACGAACAGAACCGTTTTTATCATTTTTTAAAACGTTAATTAACGGTTCAACAGCTTTAGAGTCACCCATTTCACCTAAGACACGGGCAGCATTATATCTAACTTTTTCAGAACTTGATGTCATCAAATCATTAATCAATTCCTGAAAAGTTTTCTTTACTTGTTTCTTTTTGCTGTTAACTGTAATTGCCATACACTTTACCTCCGATATGAAAATAATCTTTACTTCTACACAGATATATAAAGTTTAGTTTTATAAAAAAATTGCCTTTATCTTTCGATTTGTTAAGATTTTGTTACATACCCTTATTTAGGGTAAAATTTACACTTAATCTCAGTAGTATTAATATACCATATTTTTACATTTTTATGACTACTCTACCAGATAATTTTATAAAATTTAATTCATATTATAATTAATATATTCCTACAAGTGAGTAATATTAACGAAACCAGCGTTTAAAGAAACTTTACATTTGCTACTCACTCGGGATAGTAATACAAAATTCGCTCCCTTTATTTAATTTTGTTTTTACTTCAATTTTACCTTTATGTTTTTCTATGATTTTTTGTGAAATTGCAAGTCCTAAGCCGGTTCCAACGCCGGAACCCTTTGTTGTATATCCTGCAAAAAATATTTTTTCAGGTTCTTTTATTCCGCATCCGTTGTCTTTAATTTTTACAATAAGATTGTTATTTTTATATTTTGTGTCAATGGATATTATTCCGTTGTTTTTGATTGCATGTGCAGCATTTACGAGAATATTCATAAACACCTGGTTAAGCATGTTTGGATAGCATTTTATTGGCGGAAGTTGTCCATAATGTTTTTTTATTTCAATTCTGTTTTTTGTTTCATGGCGTATTAAATCAAGCGTTAAATCTATTTCTTTATTTATATCAGCTTCTTGAAGTTCAGCTTCATCCAATCTTACAAATTTTCTTAATGAAACGACCAGCCGGTTGATTCTGGCAATAGCCTCCGTATCAATTTCATTAACTTCTTTAAGTAAATCTGTAGTTTCACCTTCCGGCATAACAGAGATTATTTTTTTTATAATTTCGTTATTTGATTTTATTGAAGCTACAGGGGTATTAATTTCATGGGCAACGCCGGCTACCAATTGACCTAATGAAGCCATTTTTTCCGAGTTAATAAGTTTTAATTGAGTATCTTTTAATTCTTCTAAAGTGTGAGTTAAGTCTTTGACCATCTGTGCATTTTTTTTATACAAATCTGCTTGTATAATGGCATTACCTAATTGGGAAGATACTCCATCTAAAACTTCTAATGTATCATCAAAACGTATTTTTTGTTTTGTAGAAAGAACAATTATTCCTAAAAGTTTATTCATATGATATATAGGTAATATTATTCTTTGCACACTTTCTTTGAAAGGCTTTGCTTCTTTATATTCTTTTATACAAGAAATGCAAGATGTTTTTCCTTTTTTTATTATAGAATTTATATCTTCCTCAAAAGATATTTCTTTTTGTTTTTCGCATTTTCCAAAAGTCTCTTGTATGGAGAACTTTCCATTTTCAATATATGATGCATAGTATGCTCGGAAAGCTCCGAAAATTTGTGCAATTTCTGAAAGTGCAGATTTTAAGATTACCGATTTATCAATAGATTCTCTAATGATATTAGAAATGTTATTAAGAAGCAGGAGTTTCATAGCTTGTGACTGTGCCTGCATTTTAATTTTTGCCATGTTTTTATTTTCGTTTTCTAATAAATTAATTTTTTTCTGATAATTTTGATTTCTTATAGTCAAATTTTCGTAATTAATTTTAGCGCTTACATCAGTAAAAAATATAATCGTATATTTACCTTTTTTAACAGCATTTAAATCATAATAATAATATTCATTATTTATATTTTGATAGGTTACATGCGCAGAAAAATCTTCTTTTGAAGCTATTGCTTGAGTAAGCGGAGAGTGAACACTTACATCATTGCTTACAAGAGCACAAACGTTATAATTAAGCTTATGGGAGAATTTTTTTACAGTATCGAAATCCGGAAATATTCGTTTGAACACAAAATTTCTAAAAACAGTTTCAAATTTATCATTTAAAACAATTACCGCACTATTAAATTTATTAAATAAATCAAACTTCCCCATAAAAATATTATATAATCATTATTATAAAAATGCGAATTATTCTGAAAAATAATTATATGAACGAACTTAAAATAACTTTACAATTAGGCAAATTTTGAACTTTATATGTTTTACTAATTTAGAAAGGTGTGTGTGCGATGAAAATTTATAACCAACAAAATTATCAATCTCCGAATTTTCAGATGAAAATAAGAGGATTAGATCATGAATATTTTAGATGTGTTCCGAATATAATGAAGCAGAATTTGTTGATGAACGCCGAGAAAAATACAATTGCTGATTTTACTGTAGAGTTTATTCCAATGTGTGATCAGTGGGTGTTTTTAAAAAAGATTAAAGATGGAATTGGAGCGATTGTTGATTATTTTCCAAGCCAATATACACCTGCTGAAATTGTAAAAACTTTTACAAAGGCGTATATTCCGGAATATAGAGTTATGGCAAAATCACTTAGAAAAGAAACAAACAGAGAAGAGGCGCAAAAGCTTTTTGGGGAACATCAAAAGTGGATTTAAGCTCTTGAAAATACTTCGACATCAATATTATCAAATGTATTATTGAAGAAATATGCAGAAGAAGCTACCATTGAAGCATTGTCAGTACAATATTTCATTATAGGAGCATAAACTTCATACCCCTCGTTTTGAAGGTTAAATATTTTTCGTCTTATCTCGGAATTAGCGGCAACACCGCCGGCTAAAACAACCTGTTTGTAGCCGGTTTCTTCCAGTGCGTGTTTAACTTTTTTTAAAAGAGTAGAAGAAACACATTCCTGAAAACTTGCGCAAATATCTTTTACCGGCATCTCTTTTCCGTCAAAACTTTTTACCAGTCTAAGAACCGCAGTTTTAAGTCCGCTAAAGCTGAAATCATATCCTCCTACACGTGCTTCCGGCAGCTTAAATGCGTGTGGATTTCCTTCTTGTGCAAGTTTATCAAGCTTAGGCCCTCCGGGGTAGGGAAGACCGATTAATCGTGCTACTTTATCATAAGCTTCTCCTACAGCGTCATCAATAGTTTCGCCGATAATCTCCATATCAGTAAAAGAGTCAACTTTGATGATTTGGGTATGCCCTCCGCTTACTAAAAGTGCAACAAACGGCGGTTCTAAATTTGTATCTATAAAATTAGCCGCTAAATGCGCGTTAAGGTGATTTACTCCTATAAAAGGTTTATCATAAGCTAGAGCTAATGTTTTTGCCGCATTTAAACCAACAAGAAGACAGCCGACTAAACCGGGGCCTGCAGTTCCAGCAAAAGCTGTAATATCATTCCCTTTAACTCCGGCTTGCTTAAAAGTTTCATCAATTACAACATTTATGGCTTCCAGATGCTCGCGAGCAGCTATTTCAGGGATTACACCGCCATATTCTTCATGGATTTTAATTTGCGACGCAACAACATTTGCAATAACCTCTCTGCCGCCTTTAACAATCGCGCAGGCTGTCTCATCGCAGCTAGATTCTATTGCCATAATAAGAGAATTTTTATCTAATGTAACAGGTTTTTCACTGAATAATGTTTTTTTAATCTTGTTCATAGTAACATTATTATACTGGAAAAACAGCAGGTGAAACATGAAATTTTTAGATAAAGCAAAGATTAGGGTAATATCAGGCCATGGCGGAAATGGTATGGTTGCCTGGCGCAGGGAAAAATATGTAGATAAAGGCGGACCGGCAGGCGGAGACGGCGGACGGGGCGGTGATATATATTTTGTTGCCGATGAAAATATGTCAACATTATTAGATTTTAAGTTAAAGTCTGTTTTTAAAGCCCAATCCGGAGAGAACGGCGGAATTAAAGGCATGCATGGAGCGTGCGCTAAAGATTTGTATATAAAAGTTCCACTTGGTACAATGGTTCGGGATACAAAAACCGGAAAAATCATTGCAGATTTTACAGAAAATGAACAGACCGTTCTTATTGCCAAAGGCGGACGTGGCGGAAGAGGAAATGCAAGGTTTGCAACGGCGCAAAAAAGAGCTCCGCAGTTCTGCGAACCTGGTGAACCAGGGATTGAAAGAATTTTAGAGCTGGAATTAAAACTTATTGCTGATGTAGGGCTTCTTGGGATGCCAAACGCAGGAAAATCAACTTTTATTAGTGCCGTAAGTTCTGCCAAGCCTAAAATTGCGGATTATCCTTTTACGACTCTTGTGCCCAATCTTGGTGTAGTAAAAAAAGATGACGGCGGCTCTTATGTTATAGCTGATATTCCGGGGCTTATTGAGGGAGCTTCCGAAGGAGTCGGGCTGGGGCATGAGTTTTTACGCCATGTTGAAAGATGCCGTTTTTTGGTTCATATTGTAGATTTGACTTCTGAAAATCCGCTTGAGAACTATAAAATTATTAATAGGGAACTTGAAAAACACTCAAAAGGGCTGGCTGAACTTTATCAAATACTTGTTCTGAATAAAATTGATGCTGTTCAAAAAGAAGATTTGAATATGCTGATAGAAGAATTTAAACCATATTCTAAAGATATTTATCCTATTTCAGCAGTTACAAAAGAGGGGGTAAATGATTTATTGCATTTTATTTCCCAAAAGGTTGACGAAATTCCAAAACCAGAATTTGATATTGATATTGAAGAAGATTTAGGGGCATATGATAACGATGACAGCGAATTTGAGGTTACAAAACTTGATAAGGAAACTTATCTAATATCCGGTGGAAAAATAAATAGACTTGCTAAAGTAACAGATGCCAGAAACACAGAGCAGGTTGTAAGGCTTCAAAATATACTAAAAAGTATGGGTGTTTTTGATGAACTTCACAATTACGGTCTCAAAAATGGCGATACGGTAATTTTAGGTCATTTAGAATTAGCTTATTATGATGATGAAATTTGGGGCGGGTAATTAGTGTATAATAGTTTTTAGAGTTTTATTAAAAGCTTGGGATGCGAGCAGGCAAACTATTTTATATTCAATAAAAAAAGAATATTTTGGACTAATATCAATGCTAATTGTGATCCATTTTAGTTGTATTGTATTTTATCTCTTATTTTTGTTATTATTATATTATGACAAAGTTATTGCTGATTAGCGAGGATGGTGAAAAAGAAAAAATTGTCAGGGAGACTTTTCCTTCATCGGAGATAGTTGTATCTGTTGAAGAAACACAGGTTTTTGACGTTTTGGAAGTGGAAGAACCTGATGTTGTTATTGTTGATGGAGATATTGAAGCTTTCGATTTAAAGATACTTTGTAGGAAAATCAAGCATTATCCTGTTGTAATTTTGCTTATTCTCGGAGAAAAAGAGCATAATAAGGATGTTATGCATAATGCAAATCTTTTTATAAAAGCTCCGATTGATAAAAAACTACTCTCTGCTACCATCGATTCAAGCCTGAAAACCAGACAGGCGCTTCTTAAACTTTCCAAATCAAATCAGGAACTTGCAAGAAGCTTGTACCAGCTGAACGTTCTTTATAACACAAGTTCGCAGCTTGCGGGGTCTTTAGACAAAGATAAGCTTGTAAGCATTATGATAGAAGGAATAGAAAAATCTTTAAGCTTTGACCTTTCTTGCACGCTTATATTTCGTTCCGAGCGGGAGCCGGTTTTGATAATTAATTCGCTTTACAAAATTTCGGACAGGCTTTTGGAAGCATTAAAGCTAAGAGCGATTTTAAGCTACAAATCGCTGCTTTCTGACCCGCCGATTGATATTAAAATCGGAAACCTGAAGATTGAAAAGAATATAAAGCATAATATTCAGGAATATGATTTTTCGGTTTTGCAATACGACAATATGTTTGCCCCGATTGCATTAAACGACGAGTTTTTCGGGTTTACTGAAATCTACCGTGAAAAACCGTTTTCTACAGAAGATGCAACTTGTTTCCAAACCCTTGTGCAGCAGGTAACAATTCCGCTCCAGAGTGCGTCATTTACTCAGGAATTAAAAGCCACAAACAGAAAGCTTCAAAAGCTTGAAAGATTAAAATCTGAATTTATTTCGATTGTTTCGCACGAGCTCAGAACACCGCTTACGGCAATCAAAAACGCTATGGATATTATTCTAAGCGGCAAAGCCGGAGATATGACTGAGAATATCGAGAAGTTTGTTTCTATGGGAAAAAGAAATGCAATAAGGCTTTCGGGAATTATTAACGACCTTCTTGATATTTCAAAAATCGAAGCCGGGAAAATGGATTTCAAATTTGAGCTTATAAGAGTCGAGCCGGTGATTGAGTATGTCAGGAATAACCTCTCGGAAGTTGCCGGAGAAAAGAATTTGGCTATAAAATATATTCCATCCGGCGAAGACGTTGAGGTTTATGCAGATTCTAACAGGCTTGAGCAGGTTTTAACAAACCTTGTATCAAATGCTATTAAGTTTACGCCCGATGCAGGTGAAATCGAGATTACCTCAAAGGTTGTTAATGCAAGAGAATTACAGTATGACAACTGTTTTGAAGAAGATATCAAAAAGCTTCAGGGGAATTATCTCCAGGTTTGTGTTGAAGATCACGGTATAGGAATTGAGCGCAAGGATTTGAACCACGTGTTTGACAAGTTTGCGCAAATCGAGAATTCGCTTTCACGTAAAGTCGGCGGCTCAGGCTTAGGACTTCCGATTGCAAGACAGCTTATGGAAGCTCATAACGGCGCAATCTGGTGCGATAGTGAAATAAATAAAGGGTCAAGGTTTTATTTTGTAATCCCGATTGCAAATGATAAGAGCAACTTTATGATGATTAAAAAGCAGCTTGTACAAAAAGCCCGCTCAAACGGAACTACTATTGCAGTAATCAAGATTAAATCAACCGAGAAAGTTATTGAGAATCTGCTTAGAGAAAACAATCTTTTAAACAAAACATATATGACTAATTCACTTCTGGAAAAAGAAGGGGCAATGACAACTTTGTCACTAATCTTAATGGATGGCGACAAGCCGTCTGCTGAGTTTTTGAAAAAGAAAATTGATTCTGTTGTTGAGCAGAATAAGGATTTGTATGGGAAATGTGATATAATGTATTCATACGATATTGAAGGAGACACGCATGAAAAAGATTCTTATAGTAGATGATGAGCAGGACATTGTAGAAAGCCTGAAATTCGTGCTTGAGGTTTCGGGTTTCGTGTGTTATACAGCTTTTAACGGCGAGGACGGCTTGAGGCTCGCCAAAGAAATCATGCCGGATTTAATCATACTTGATGTTATGATGCCTAAAATTAACGGATATAAAATCAGCCGGCTATTGAAGTATGACAATAAATACAAGGATATTCCCATTCTTATGGTAACCGCACGTTCGCAGCTTGAGGATAAAATGATAGGCGAAGAAACCGGCGTAAACGAATATATCACAAAACCGTTTGAACTTGATGATATTGTGAAGAAGGTGCAGGAGTATTTGGGGGATTCGTAAATCGTGAGCCGTGAATCGAGGTATTAAAGGTGATGGAAGTGAATTGAGGAAAATGGAATATATTTCGTGAATCGTGAATCGAAACTCGTGAATCGAGGTATTAAGGATAATATAAGTAAACAATGTACAATTAAAGAAAATTTATAACCACGAATCACGACTCACGTTTCACGGCTCACGAAAAAACAATATATAACCGCGAGTCACTCCCCAAAAAGGAACAACATGGAAACAATAACAAACAAAACATTAGAAAAACTTAAATATGAGCTTGTAAGAGACGGGATTGTCTCTTATGAGACGCTGGAAAAAGCAGATGAGCTTGCGAATGTTCAAAAGATTAACATAGGCCAGGCATTGATAAACTCAGGGATTCTAGCCGAAGAAACTCTTTTGAAATTCCTGGAGAGCAAGCTTCATATACCTTATGTCAATCTTGAAGATTACCAGCCTGATGAAAAATGTTTTAAGTTTGTGTCATTTGCAGACGCAAGAAGATATCGGATTATTCCGTTATTTAAGATAGAAGATGTTTTGACTGTTGCAATGGCAGACCCTCTGGATTTGTTTGCGATAGATAAGGTTATAGAAACAGCAGAATGTTCGATTGAGCCGGTTATAGCTTCAGAAGCAAGCATTATGAAAAAGATTGACGAGTATTATAAAGTAGCAGATACCGTTGATAATATTACATTGACCGCAGAAGAGGACGAAGATTTTGACTGGACGGAAGAACTTCATCGTGAGGAAGCCGGAGAAGAGCATATTCAACACGTAATCAGAGCGATTCTAAAACAAGCTATATTAGAAGATGTACATGAAGTTAACTTCGAACAGGTTGAAGACGGGCTTAAGGTTATTTTCAGAAAACACGGTGAAATTTATGATAAGGGGATTGTTCCGGCTATACTTAACTCGGCGTTTGTTTCAAAGCTCAAAACTTTATCTAATCTTGATGCTACGGTATGCGAAATTCCTCAGCTTGGGAAACTTTGTTTTAAGGTCGAAAACACAATGCTTGTAGCCTCCGTTTCATCATTCCCGACAATTATGGGCGAGAGGATTTCTCTAAAGATTTACAAGCCGCCTATGAGTTTGGATAAAATTATTGGTGATGAGAAACAAAGAAATATTATTGAAAACTCGCTTATAACCCCGGGAATAATATTAGTCTGCGGCTCTCCATTGAGCGGAAAGACCCATATTATTTATTCGATTCTTATGGAAGCTGCTAAATCAAATAAAAACTTAATGACCATAGAATCTATTGCAAAATACGAACTTAAAGGGGTTAATCAGTGTGAATTGAACGAAAATATCGGGTTTAATATGGATAAAGCGCTTCGATATGTAGAATTCCAATCGCCGGATGTAATTTATCTTGAAGGAATCAAAACCCGTGATTCTTTTGAGTTTTTATCCGAACTTTTTTACAGCGATAAAGTCGTTATAACAGAATTTATGGCAAATAATATGACGGATTTGAGACAAAAGCTTGCATTTGAAGATTTTCAATCATTTAAATCTCTGATTTCCTGTTTAATATTTATTCATTCAAGAGATAGTATTGAAGTTTTCGATAAATCAACTTTACAGAAATATCTGGCATAAAAGAGAAGAATTTTAAGAGTTCTGGCATGCAAATGGTATAAGGAGTGCTTTTAAAATAAGATGTATAAGTTGTATCGGGTTTTGCTTTTACCAGTGATTAATGTGAATGCGATCTTCTACTTTAATAACTTTTTGTACAGGTATTTTTGCATCTGATTTAGGATATCCTAATGCTATATAACAAGGCATTGTATAGTTATCTGGATGGTTAATTGTATTTTTTATGTGTTCCAGTTCTTCTTTCATTGGAATTCTTGTTACACCAAAAATACCTTCAGAGGCAGCTGCAATAAGAATATTTTCTATACAACACCATATAGAAGCAAATTCATTTAAGGAGCTTAAACTTGTTGGATGCATTAAAGGTTCTCTTAATTTAAAAAAGGGTAAAATTAAACAGCCTGAATTATATAGCATTGAAAATTGTTTTGGCATAGCAATATGATACATTTTTCTTTGGTCTAAATCCGTCATACCAAAGCCATCCATCATTTTTTCACATTCTTCATAGCTTGTCATATCTTCTAAGTTCAAAATTCTTTTACGTTGTTTTTTATCATTAACTATAATAAATTCCCATTCTCTTAGATGGTTATTTGTCGGGGCTTTTAATCCTGCAGATAAAATTCTTTTTATTATATCTTCATAAATAGGTTTGTCTTCAAAATCCCTTATAGTCCTTCTTTTATTAATTGCTTCATAAAGTTCCATTTTGACTCTCCTATATGTCTATATAATATCAAAAAATATCAAAAAGCGAGAGTAAAGATTTAAAAGTTTTTGTATGTATACCAATTTATAAAAAAGAAAAAACAAGACCCGAAAATATCTCCGGGTCTTATTTTTATTTAGTATGGTGCGGTGATTACTGCACCATTAATTTTTGTCTTTATACATTACCGTAGTAAGCGTCAATGTAGATTTTCTTGATATCAGACATCAAAGGATATGCCGGGTTAGCACCTGTGCACTGGTCATCGAATGCCAATTCTACAAGTTCATCCAGATTATCCATAAATGTTTGTTCATCTACACCAAAGTCTTTGATTGATTTTGGAAGTTCAATCTTAGTCATCAAATCATCTACGGCATTAAGCAGTAATTGTACTTTTTCGTCATCATTATTACCGCCCAAACCAAGTTCATCAGCAATCTGACCGTATTTAGCCTTAGCATTCGGGAACTTGTATTGCGGGAATATTGCCTGCTTATGCGGTGCATCAGATGAGTTATATTTCATAACCTGTCTGATAAGAAGAGCGTTAGCTACACCGTGCGGTACGTGATACATTGCACCAAGCTTGTGAGCCATAGAGTGGCACAATCCTAAGAAAGAGTTAGCAAATGACATACCTGCAATTGTTGCAGCGTAGTGCATTTTTTCTCTTGCAAGCGGATCGTTAGCACCTTCTCTATAAGAACGTTCAAGATATCTAAAGATTAACTTGGTTGCTTCTAATGCATTTGAATTAGTAAAGTTTGTAGCCATATTAGATACATAAGCTTCAAATGCGTGAACTAAAGCGTCGATACCGGAAGCTGCAGTTAAGCCTTTTGGCATACCGTCTACAAAGTTCGGGTCAACGATTGCCATATTAGGTGTCAGAGCGTAATCAGCGATTGCATATTTTACGTGAGTTTCATCATCAGTAATAATAGCAAACGGAGTTACTTCCGAACCTGTACCGGAGGTTGTAGGAATAGCAACCATTGTAGCTTTCTTACCTAATTCAGGTATAGAGCAGATTCTCTTTCTGATATCCATAAATCTCATTGCGATATCTTCAAAGTTTGTATCAGGCTGTTCATACAATAACCA
>CALUVK010000027.1 GCA_944324205.1 Candidatus Gastranaerophilales bacterium
TGTTTTTTATTCCGTTTAAATACAAAGATATAAATATTTATTCCGCTCATACTAATCTTGATAGAGCAGAAGGCGGAACTACAGATACTCTGATTAAGGTTTTAGGTTTTAAAAAAAGCAGAAATGACGATTTTGCACGGATTGTGGAACTTGAGGAGCCTATTAGCGTAGAAGAATTGAGAGAAAAACTCTTAAAAATATCGCCAAATTTGAGATATGTGAATAATAAAGGTTTAACGCAAATAAAAACAATCGGGTTTTGTGCAGGCTCCGGCGCTGAATTTATCGGGAAAACGGATGCGTTTGTAACCGGCGATATAAAATTCCATACAGCACTTGAAGCTGATACAGTTCTTTTTGATATAGGACATTTTGAGAGCGAAATTTTTGCGCCGAAACTTTTAATGAAGATAACAGGTGTTGAAGATAAAGGAGTTTTAGCAAATGAAAAAAGTCCTTTTATTTAGCCTGATTATATTTTCTTCATTAAGTGTATTTGCCTATGAAACCATTATTATCAAGTTTCCTGATAAGGAATTATGGGTAAAAGCTTATTATAGAAAAGTACGAAACGAAGCCATTCTCCAGTATGTACCGCATGGACAGACCGGCAATGATTGGACACGGACTGTAGTAGTGCATTCTTACAACGGTTCAACATATCCGATTAATATTTTTATGAGCAATAACCTTGCACGTATGAAAAAAATAAACCCGACCGGAACTTATAAAACGTTAAGGCTGACTCCTTATGATGCAATATCTGGAAGATGTACTGATGATTACGGAAGTATAAAAGCCCAATGTGAATTTTTCAGAGTAACAAGAGGATATGAAGGAATAGTTACAATACATTATATGAATAAAGATAAAGCAAATTTTATGGCAGAATATTCAAAATGGTATAATATAATTAAAAAAGCACGTTTGTATAATAGTTATTATAGAGATGAAAGAACTTTGGATAAAGCAGAATATTTTGAGTTATGAAAAAAGCGGATTAACAAAATCCGCTTTTTTCATAACTTTAGATATTAACTGATATTAATAATTCATCTTGTAACCTTCTGCTATAACTCTTGCAGTACATCCAAGACCTCTTTGGTTAGGGTCTTTTCCTTTTGAGTCATCCGTGCAAGTATAACGTCCGCCTGCTACATCCCAGCGTCCGCCGTCAGCATCTCTTCTTGCCACATCACGACCGCCTACAGGATATAGAATGCCATTTTCTCCGATTTCAAATAGGAAAACATCTCTACCATAAGTATTTGGAGCATTTTTACCATTTACGTCAATATATACATCGGCTGCATTTGTATAATAAGTACAGCCTGCATTAATAGCAGCTTCTCTCTGATCCGCTAAATTACCAGGATTAGCATAAGTCCTTATGAAAATAATTGCACCATTTTTTAATTCTATTGGAAAACAAACACCGGTTCCAGGTAAATTTTCTATTTCTATTGCTGTATTGGTAGAACCGGTATTATCCATCGGATAAAAAGGTTCGTCGTCATATATGTCAGCAATAGTATTGTGAAAACCGTTTACTACCATATAACGGCCTAAATTTCCTACAAATTCAGGAATCCCTGCAGCACCAGCACCGCCATTAACAGGAGCCCTACGCCACATTCTGGTTCCGTAAAGATTATCTACACCTTCTTGCGCTATTGCATTGTTCAATGCATTTTCTAGGTTAGAAACTACTACCGATAATTTTGCTGCGTTTGCTTCGTTACGGCTGCTCATTACTAATGCCGGAGCAGTAAGAGCTGCTACAACACCAATAATGCCAAGGGTAATCAGTACTTCCGCAAGAGTAAATCCTCGTTTTTTCATATAAAGACTCTCCTATAAAGTGTTACATTGAATGTAACATAATACCTATTGTGTTACATAATACTATAATACCACATTTTACTATGTTTTTGCAACCATGATTTATACTTATATTAAAATTTTTTTTCGGTAAAAGATTTTATAAAACTTTCATTACTTAATTATTTATTCACTATTCGCTAGTTACTAGTTTCCGGCTGTCATCCTGAAAGCGTAGAAAATCGGGGTAAATAAAAGGTTAGAGTAGATAAATTCCATACCGATTTTCAAGCTGGTAAGATGCTGAAACACGCCTCTACTTTATAACAAGACTTACTATAAAAATCCAGCCTTGCCGGCCTGTTCAGCATGACAGGTAGGTTGGGAAGTGTCACCTCTCAACATGCCGTCATCCAGAGGGCGGAGGGGTAAATCCCGTCTTCGCAGTTCACATCCAATCCGCCCGAAGGATCTCACTTATTTACTTAACTACCTCTATTCACTACTATCAGAGATTCTTCGGCTCTAGGGTAAATATTCTTTTCAAGTTTTATTTACCCCCTTCCCGAGCCTCTGAATGACTGGAGAATTGGGATGTATTACCCCTCAACATACCGTCATCCAGAGGGCGGAGGGGTAAATCCCGTCTTCGCAGTTCACATCCAATCCGCCCGAAGGATCTCAAAACGTTTAGTTGCCTAATTATTACACCAAAATTAAACTATTCAGGTTTTTACCAATATTTAAATTAAAACTTTTATACCTGTATCACCCTCTATACGGTCCTTTAGGAAATAAAAACCTTACTTTATGTAACACAATAGGTATTATGTTACATTCAATGTAACACTTTATAGGAGAGTCTTTATATGAAAAAACGAGGATTTACTCTTGCGGAAGTACTGATTACCCTTGGCATTATTGGTGTTGTAGCAGCTCTTACTGCTCCGGCATTAGTAATGAGCAGCCGTAACGAAGCAAACGCAGCAAAATTATCGGTAGTAGTTTCTAACTTAGAAAATGCATTCAACAATGCAATAGCGCAAGAAGGAGCAGATAATCTTTATGGAACCAGAATGTGGCGAAGGGCTCCTGTTGCTGGCGGTGATGGTGCTGCAGGGATTCCTGAATTTGTAGGAAATCTAGGCCGTTATTTGGTAGTAAACGGTTTTCAAGATGCTATTGCTGACATATATGATAACCAAGGAGACAATGAAGACGGGAGTGCTACTTTTTTCTTTTCTATGGATAATACTGGAGCTGCCGGTGCCGCTAGGGGTGCATTTCCAGATGAAGGGATTGGGCAACAATATAGCGCAGGTGCTTGCTTCCCTATTGAAACCAAAAACGGAGCCGTTATTTTTATCCGGACACTTTCTAGACCTGCAGATTTAGCAGATCAGCGAGAAGCTGCTATTAATGCAGGTTGTACTTTGTATACTGTTGCAGCTCAAGTTTTTATTGATGTAAATGGGGCAAATGCACCGAATACATTCGGAAGAGACATTTTTGGATTTCTGGTTGGAGAAAATGGTATTTTATATCCATATGGAAGCAGAGATACGAATCGTGTAGCAGGCGGTGGCCTATGGACAGGGGGTGGTGTATTTGCTTGCACAGATAACTTTAAAGGTGGTGATGCGTCCGGTGAAGCTGGCCTTGGCTGCACTGCAAGAGTCATCGCAGAAGGATATGAGATGAATTATTAAATTATAAAATATCTGTTTAAATCAGGCATGATAAATTATCATGTCTGTTTTTTTTATAGGCTTCTATTTATTAAGATAAGATTGAAAACTTTTATCTTCTATTTTATATCCGCAGCCTTCATGAAGTTTACCTGGATAAGGAATCTTTTTTGCAGGATAATTCTTGCACATTTTCAAGCGTTTATCATAAACAGAGCATAAACCCTCTTCTGTAACATATTTGCAAGCAAAAATCAGATTTCCTTGTTCATCTTTTCCCCTGATATAAAATCTTCTGTATGCCGGAAAGAGGAATTGCATAATTTTAAAATCTGTGGTTGTATAAGTATCAAAACTGTACATATATCGGCAGCACTTACCGCATTTGAGGCATTCTCCGGTAATCTTGTATTCCATTTTTTCCGGAACAAAATAGGATAAAATTTCGTTTTTTAAATTTGTCAAAAAACTTAACATTCTGTTATAAAAAAACTCCGATAAACTATTTATTTGATAGAATATTATCATAGTACTAACTTTGAGAGAAAAAAACAATGGGTAATTATAACATTCCAAAAAATAGAAGAAAAACTAATTCAAAACGATTAAGAGTTGAAAATCCGCTTTGGAGCTTTATTGCAGGTCTGATAGTATTTATACTGGGAGTTGTATTAGCGGGCATGCTTGCTTTAAAACTTTATCTTGCATCTTTGCCTCCAATAAAGAATTTGAATACTCTTAAACCTAATATTGTAACAACATTTTGTGCCGCAGACGGTGAAGTTATTAAAACGTTTGCTGCGTATGCATATTCTAATGTCGAATTGAAAGAGGTTCCGCAGCAACTTGTAAATGCGCTTATTGCAACAGAAGATAAAAATTTTTATAAACATCCCGGCTATGATATTTTCGGGCTTGCGCGTTCTATGGTAGCAAATATTCTTGCCGGACATGTTGTACAGGGTGCTAGTACTATAACGCAGCAGCTCTCAAGAATCCTATTTCTTTCTAACGAAAAGACTTTCACTAGAAAAATAAAGGAACTACAGGTTGCAGCCCAGATAGAAAAAACTATTTCTAAAGATAAAATTTTAGAAATGTATCTCAATAATGTATACTTGGGCTCCGGTGCATACGGGGTTAAAGGAGCAGCGAGAATTTATTTTAATAAAAACTTAAATCAGCTTACTCTGCCTGAAATGGCATTAATTGCCGGGCTTCCGCAAGCGCCTTCTGTTTATTCGCCTTATAATAACAAAAAACTTGCAGAAAAACGCCGTAATCAGGTTCTTTTGAGAATGTATAAGATGAAATACATTGATAAGGAAACTTATGAATCAGCAAAAAAAGCTCCAATTGTGCTTTCAAACATGCCAATTATGTATGCAACAAATAAGGCACCTTATTTTTGTGATTACGTAATGAAAGAACTTTATAAACTTGGATTTACAGAAGATGAGATTGTTAATGGCGGATATAAAGTTATAACAACACTTGATTATAAAGCACAGGTAAAAGCTAATGAGGCAATACTAAATAACTTGAATGCTTGGGGCTTAAAAAGCAATAAAAATCAGGCTGCAGTATTTTCATTTAGTCCGATAGACGGCAGAATTCTTGTATATTCCGGCGGAAAGGATTATACAAAGAGTCAGTATGACCGTGTAACCCAATCTTTGCGCCCGTCAGGTTCTGCGTTTAAGCCGTTTATTTATACAGCTGCGATTGAAAAAGGGTATTCCCCGAATGATATGATTGATGATTTACCTTTTAAAGTCGGAGATTGGACCCCTAAGAATTACGGGAATAAATATAGAGGCCCTATTCCTTTGTATACAGCACTTATGGTTTCATCAAACGTATGTACGGCAAGGCTGATGGACGCAATTGGTGTAAGACCTGTTATTCAGCTTGCAAGAGTTATGGGGATTACAACTCCTATACCTTATGATTATACGATTTCTCTTGGGTCAAACAGTGTTAAATTATTTGAAATGACAAGAGCGTATGGAGTATTTGCAAATGGTGGATTTAAAGTTGAACCTTATGCTATAGAAAGGGTAGAGTCATCGCGCGGAACTGTGCTTTACGAAGCAAAAAAAGCAAGAACAAGCAAAGTTTTAAATATAAATACGGCAGCTACAATGACGGCTATTATGAAAACTGTAATTACAAACGGCACCGGTCGTGCTGCTAATATCGGAAAACCGGCAGCTGGAAAAACCGGTACTACAGATGATTGTAAAGATGCATATTTTATAGGTTTTACTCCGGATGTTGTAACCGGCGTATGGGTTGGTAATGACGATAATTCACGTATGGGAGAATTAACCGGCGGAACTGTTCCTGCAAGAATTTGGAAAGACGTAATGCTTGTCGCAACAGAACCATATGGAAATGCGGATTTTGAATACCCTGAAGTCATACTTAATCCGTTCAAAGCTCCGGGAGTTTCTATTATTCCTCAGAGTGAAGCAAAAAAAGAATTAGAAGAACAGGAGAAAAAGGCACGAGAACTGCAAGAGCAAAAAAATGCTCCGCCAGAAGCGCCGATAGTAAAACCTGACAGTATAAAACCGGCAAATATTCTACAAATGCCATCGATAATTAAGAAAAAAGAAGTGCCTACAATTGAAGTTGAACAAGAAAAGGCACCTGAAAATAGTTCAAATAATAGCAGTACAAGCAGTACCGAAGCTCAATTTGCACCGGTACCAGTGACAGCAGCACCTGTAGGACAATAGGAGTAATTATGAGTATTGAAAATTTGGGAATAATAACAGGAGTAAATATTAATCAAAGTGCAACTGTAGAAGCAAATGACAAGATGATTGATTATATCGCTTGCGGGAATTTTTCATATACAGATATTCTAAATATTTCAAAAGGTTTGAATGTAATAAGTGATTTTTTTGATGTTAATGCTGTAGTTTCAGTTGCTCATGCCGGTATTTGTGCGGTTGCTTTGGGTAAATCTATAGAAGATGCACTTATTAAAACTATTGACAGCAATCCTGTCGAGTTTGTTAATTCTACTATTGTAGCTTCTACAGAAGTTAACAGCGATTTTGTTAAAATACTTCGTGAAACAAATAAAATAGTTGCTCCAAGTTTTACTCCAAACGCAAAAAAAATACTTGAAGAAATGGCTATTTCATATATGGAAATACAGACACCCTTAAGGGATTACAAGAAATTTTTATCCGAAGATGTTTGCGTTACGCCATTAGGTACACTGAAACAGAGCCCAAATTTGAGTGAACTTGTCAAAGATACTTTCAAAGTAGTATCGAAAACAAAACCTACGGTAGAACAAGTTGAAGATGCGGTATTTGCCTGGAAAATTGCTAAATATGCAACATCACAAGCAGTAGTAATCGCAAAAGATCTTAGGACTACTGCAATTGCACAAGGCTTGCAGACTACAGCAACAGAATTTGCATTAGATTATGCTTGTGATATGTCGAAGGATGCTGTTTTAGCCTCAGATATGCCTCTTACTGTACATGATATCAACGCTGCAGCACAAGGAAGAATTGCGCTTATAATAATACCTGATGCCAATGTAGATATTATAGAGGCGGCAGATAAATTTAATATCTCTTTAATAACAACAGGATTTACAAATATTTTGTATTAGAAGTTGAGGTTATATGAAAAACGGAATTCTTTCAATAATAAAATCTGGTTTGAATTCTTGCGTAAAGCTTTTTCTTGAAGTTTTTATATTTGATAGAAAAAAAAGAAGAATTTTAAAAGGAAAATTTTGTCAGTGGTATTTGAAGCACTATATTCAAGATGTTGAGAAACAAGGTATCAAATTTTCTGAAAATGTAGATAATAACTACAAAATCTGGCAATATTGGAATACAGGATTAGAAAATGCACCTGATATCGTTAAAGTTTGTATAAACAGTGTAAGAAAATATACTGAAGAATTTGAGTATGTAATGCTCAATGATAATAATATAAAAGAGTATGTAAATATTCCGGATTACATATACGAATTACGTGAAAGAGGCATTATTTCAAATGCTCATTTTGCCGATATTTTAAGGACATATTTGCTATATGAGCATGGTGGATGCTGGATTGATGCAACGGTATTTTTGACAGCTCCATTAAACAAAGAGATTGTAAATTCAGAATTATTTGTGCTTCAGAATAATCAAGAAGAGGATCCTGATTACTTAAAAATGACAAATTATTTTATGTCATCTCAAGGGAAAAGTTTTATTATAGCTAAAATGAAACAATTTCTTGAAAACTATTGGAGGAATAATTCTTTTGTAATTAACTACTTTTTCTATGCTCATGCTTTTACTTTGTTCACGAAATCTTCAGAAGAAAACAAAAAAGAATGGGATGCAATGTTTAATTTTTCTTACATTCCTGTTCAACAAATGGAAAGAGAACTTTTAAATAACTATTCTCCTGAGCGTTTTAATGAACTAAAAAGCAGCTCCAGCATACATAAACTTTCTTATAAATGGAAAGTTATTGCGGGAAAAAAGAAAAATGCTTCAGTTGAGGGAACACTTTATCAGCATATAATCAATAGCTTATATTCCCAGCCTAACTCTGTTTCTGCAATTCCTGTTTCCAAATAATATAGAAATATATTGCGAGAATAAAATAAACACTCCACATTATTACAGTTGAAAGAACTTTTTCACCTCCCAGAGCGATTTTAAGCCACATAAAGGCTGAAAGTCCGTTTACAAACATCCAGACTACCCATTGTTCTACAGCACGCTTAACTGTCAGATACATACCTGCGATTGAAAAAATGGTTGTGATTCCATCTATGTATGGACTTTTATCTTTGGTATAAATTAAGATAATAATGGCTGCTAATGTAAGTATAAGTGTTATAAAAAATATTTTTATTCTTTCTTTATTTCCTAAATGTATTTTTATAATTTCAGCTTTATTAGATTTCAAGTGTTTGTTCCATCTAAAAAATCCTAAAATTTGCATAGGAATATAATATCCTGCATAAAGTAAAAGGTTTCCCCAAAGAGCATTTTTAAATGCTAAATATACATAAAAACCTGAACCTATAAGTCCGAAAATATAACAAACCGGCCTTCCTTTTCCGGCAAGAATGGTGTAGGTTATACCGAAAAAGGCGGAAATTAAAGCGGTAATTGAATCTTTAAAATAAAAAGCATTAAAAAAAAGCGTGATATAAATAAAAATCAGAGCAGAAATTTCAAAAATTTTTCGATTTCCCTGTTTCATTATATTCATATTTATGTTATCTAATAAAAATAGATGAAAGTAAATTCTCAAAGGGATATCTCATTCAAAGGATTTTATAATAACAAAACTCTGAAGAAAGGGTTAGAATTTGCCGCTGATAATGGCGCACTTTTTGCTGCAACTACAACGTTGGCCTTATCGGCCGTTGTACGTCCCATGGCGATATGGCTCGCGCCGCATACAGATAAAGAGAATAAAAAGTTAGCCTGTGCCAAATCGATTTCCTCGAGTGTTGCAGGTTTTTTATTAACATTGGTACTTTCCTTACCTCTGACAAAAGCAATAAAAAAAATAGATAAAAACCCTGAAAAATTCTTAAAACATGAAACAATAACAAATTTAAAGAATGGTTGTGAAAAACTTGAAGAATCAAAGAGTTATGAAATGGCAACCCAGATGTTTAAACTCGGGGTAGGACTTGTTGTTGCAGCTCCAAAAGCTCTTTTGACATGTGCAGGCATGCCTTTTATAATGCAAAAATTATTTCATAAACCTAAACTTAATAAACAAAAGGATGGGGAAACGAATAGTTTAACATTTAAAGCAAAGGGGAATGATAAGCTTGCACATGAGGTCGGAAAGGTTCTAGATGCAAAAAGTGTTCAAAAATTCTCAAAGAAATATAAGGATTCAAATTTCCCTATGCATATAATTGCAGGAACGGATATTATTAATACCGCAGCTTTTATTGATATAATTGAAAGAAGTGATAAAGTTGAAGAAAAGAGAAAAAAAGCACTGATATATAATGCAGGAATATCTACACTGCTGAGCATAATAAGTGGTTACATTTTTGATAAACTTTTAGACAAACCGGCAGAGAAGTTTATTGAAAACTTTAAAAAGGCTAATAAAGGGCTTCCAAATCTTGAAAAACAAGTTGAAGGTTTTAAGATTGCAAAGCCGATATTAATTATAGGCGGTATTTATTATATGATAATTCCTTTTATTTCAACATTTTTAGCTGATGTTGCAGATCACAATCCAAAACTTGATATTCCGCATAAAAAACATAAACCACATTCATAAAGAGCTTAAAATTTTAAATTATTAATTAATAATTAAAAAAATTTGATTTTTCAAAATTAATATTAAAATAAAATTAGGGGTAAATCTAAAGAAAAATGCATTTACCTCTAAGCGGAGTTATAGATATGATTGATTTTGAAAAATTTACGAACTATTCACAGGAAATTATTTTTGCGGCGAACGCGAAGAAGGATTATTACAAGAATTCTGAAGTCCAGCCGGAACATATTGTCATGGCAATGATTGAGGATAAAGGAATTGCTAAAGATTATTTAGAAGAACTTAAACTCCTTAACCAAAACTTTATCAATGCAGTTGTTGCTAAGATTAAAGAATATCCGACATTATCAGAACGTTCAGGCTCTCAGCAGGTATTTTTATCCCGTGACACAAATACTTTGCTTGAGATTGCATCTCAAGAGGCTGAAAGCCTTAAGGATGATTTTGTCGGGATTGAATGTATATTAATTGCGATGACAAAATTAGAGGGTTCTTTTATAAAGGATTTGCTCAAACGCAGCGGCGTTGACACTAACTCAATTTTGAACGTAATGAGAAAGGTAAGAGGTAACCAAAAAGTGGATAATAAAAACGCAGAAGAAAATTTTAAAGCTCTTGAAAAATATTCAACCGACCTTACGGAACGCGCCCGCAGGGGTAAGTTAGACCCTGTTATCGGGCGTGATGAAGAGGTCAGACGTATTATTCAGGTATTAAACAGAAGGACTAAAAACAATCCGGTTTTAATAGGTGAGCCGGGCGTCGGTAAGACGGCAATTGTTGAAGGCTTAGCACAGAGAATTATAAGAGGCGATGTGCCTGAAAGCTTAAAAAATGTTAAACTAATTTCTCTTGATTTAGGCGCATTAGTTGCGGGTGCTAAATTCAGAGGCGAATTTGAAGAACGTCTGAAAGCTGTATTAAAAGAAGTGCAGCAGTCAAACGGCGAGATTGTAATGTTTATTGATGAATTACATACTGTTGTGGGCGCAGGCGCAACAGAGGGTTCAATGGACGCCGGAAACCTTTTAAAGCCGATGCTTGCAAGAGGTGAATTGAGAACAATCGGCGCTACAACGATTAACGAATACCGCAAATACATAGAAAAAGATCCCGCTCTCGAGCGTCGTTTTCAGCCGGTTTTAGTTGATGAGCCGTCAGTTGAAGATACGATTTCAATCTTAAGGGGGTTGAAAGAAAAATACGAAGTTCACCATGGGGTTCGTATATTAGACAGTGCTCTTATTGCAGCTGCACAGTTATCGGACAGATATATTACAGACAGATTTCTACCTGATAAAGCGATTGACCTTATAGACGAAGCTGCTTCAGCTTTGCGTATTGAAATCGATTCCATGCCGGAAGAGATTGATGTTATGATGAGACAGAAAATCCAGCTTGAGATCGAAAGAGAAGCTTTGAAGAAAGAAACTTCTCCGGAGTGTATTGCTAAGATTGATAAATTAACTTCTGAAATCGATGATTTAGAGGGTAAAATTTCTAAGCTGAAAGCACAATGGGAGGTTGAAAAAAGTTCTATTACCGGCGAAGCTGCAATTAAGGATGAAATTGATCAGGTTAAGACTAAGATTGCAGAGGCTGAAAGAAATACAGATTTACAAACTGCAGCAGAACTTAAGTATGGCAAATTGATGGAGCTTGAAAAGAAACTGCAGTCTATTCAAGGTAAAGAAAAAGGTGAAAACCAGCTTCTTAAAGAAGAAATTGACGGCGATGATATTGCCCAGATTGTAAGCAAATGGACAGGAATTCCTGTTAACAGACTTATGGAAAGCGAGATGCAGAAACTTCTTAGAATGGAAGATGTCTTGCATAAACGTCTTGTCGGTCAGGACGAGGCCGTTGAAACAGTCTCTGACGCAATTCGTCGTGCGCGTTCCGGCTTAAAAGATCCGAAACGTCCGATTGGTACGTTTATTTTCTTAGGCCCGACAGGGGTTGGTAAAACAGAATTAGCTAAAACGCTTGCTGAATTCTTGTTTAATGATGAAGATGCAATAATAAGAATTGATATGTCTGAATATATGGAAAAACATAATGTTGCAAGACTTGTCGGAGCTCCTCCGGGATATGTAGGATACGAAGAAGGCGGACAGCTTACAGAAGCTGTCAGACGCAAACCGTATTCGGTTGTTCTTTTTGATGAAATCGAAAAAGCTCATCCGGATGTGTTCAACTTAATGCTTCAAATCTTTGATGACGGACGTTTGACAGACTCTAAAGGAAGAACTGTTGATTTTAAAAATACTGTAATCATTATGACAAGCAATATCGGAAGCGATATTATCCTTGAGGATTCTATTAATAATGCCGGTGCTGCTAACTTTGAAGAAACAAAAGAAAAAGTTATGTCAGTAATGCGCGAACGATTCAAGCCGGAATTTCTAAATAGGGTTGATGAAACAATATTCTTTAAAGCATTAACCATGCAGCAGCTTGCTTCCATTGTAGATATTCAGATGGAAAGATTAAGAAAACTGCTTGCTGAGAAAAATATTACGTTCGAAATAACAGACGATGCTAAAGAACTCCTTGCAAGAAGAGGCTTCAATCCTGTTTACGGTGCAAGGCCTCTCAAGAGAGTTATTATGCAAATGGTTGAAAATCCACTTTCTAAACTTCTTTTGAGTCAGAAATTTATAGATGGTGATCATATAAAGATAGATGCAAAAGATGATGAAATAGAATTTAGTAAATAATTTAAAAATTAAAACCCGTTCTTCTTAAATATCTAAAAAAAGAGCGGGTTTATTATTTCTAAACTAATTAAGTTTACTGATATCAAGATTCAAAGGTCTATCAGGCGGAGACATTCTTTTCATCTTTAATACAAAATTTTTGATATATGATTTATCAATACCAAGTTTTTTGAAAATACCCTTATTATATAATTCTATTAATCTATCAACATATTTTTGGCAATTTTCATATATTTCAGGATGCTTATTCATTTGAGTATCCATATGTCTGTGCCCGCGTTCCGAATTCAAAAAACTTGTTGCCAAACCTAAATTATTTATAAAATCACCTCCGCCATGTTTAGAAGGTAAAAGATGTTCAACTGTTCCAATTGAACTGTATAGTATATCAAATCCTATTTTTTCTGAGGAATGAGTTGCTGCATGCATTATAAATGCTGAAATATTCTGTTTGGAAGTCGGAAGTTGCGCTGCAATTTTTTCTAATTCTCTTGCTAATTTTGCATCTTCTAATGAATGTGTTATCTTTTTTAGTTCATATAAAAAAGATTTTCTGCCAAAGGGTGCAATAATAGGAATATTATATATTTTCATTTTGGTACTGTTAAATAATTCATTTAATTCTTTATCACGCTTAAGAGCTGAGGCTTCAAGAATCTTAGACATTTGATGTATTTTCCCGTTGATATGATTAATGTTAGTTTTAGGATATAATCTTATCTCTGTCTTTTTTTTAGATTTAAAATTATGTTCTTTTATAGTCTTTTCTGGCAGAGTCGAGGCTATGTTTATAAGTTTACGCATTGTTTTTATTTCTGTATAAACTCCACGACTTTTTATTCCATCCATAATTCTTGTAAGTTTGTACTTAAATTCTTTTGCACTATAGGGTATTAGAATTGGCTGGTTGTATAATCTGTGACGTGTTGCTTCCATTAAATTATTAAATTCTTTGAGTTTATCTGGTGGTAATTTTTGAGCTTCTGTAATTAAACTCTCAAATATTGGTTTTTGTGTTTGTCTTAAATCAAGCAATGCTTGCATTGTACGCATATGAATAGCATCTTCGAGTTTTATTGTAGGATAACGCTTTGCATCCTTTTCTAAAATTGAAACAACTTCCTGTTCTACAGGAAAAAGAGATTGTTTATACTTTTTTAAAACTAATATAGATTTACTTAAGGGACGAGAAAAGATTTTGGATTGTAAAATACTTTCTACTTCTTTAGGGTCTATCATAATCTTGCCTGAATACATATCAGGAATCTGGTATGCAAGTAATGTTTTTATTCTTTTAATGTCTTCCGGAACTATACTTGCTTGAAAAGTCACTGTGTCCACCGGTAAGGAAGTTCTTAAACTTTTGGTTTGAGAACTCTTATAAGTGTTAGTTTGATTTGTTTTAGTTATAAAAAAACTATTAATAATTGGTGTTATTTTCACAATATTAGAATATCGCTAAATTAAAAATTTTGCTAGTATGTAAAGAAAGTTTTACAAAAAATAGCGGCCGGAAGCAAAGCTGCCGGCCGCTATTAAATATTTTAAATCAACTTAAGCTGAAACAGTTTTTGTTGATAATTTTCTGTCTTCCCAAATGTCAACAAGAGTTGAACAGAAGAATATACTTGAATACGTTCCGACTGCTATACCTAAAATCATAGCAAGAACGAAATC
>CALUVK010000028.1 GCA_944324205.1 Candidatus Gastranaerophilales bacterium
CAAAAAGTTATCAGGTAGTCTTTAGACAAAATGCCTGTCGACCGTATGTCTACGTGCGCAGCACCACAATATGTATTAAGTTACATTAGAGTTTTTCAGACAGGTCTGAAAGCCGGATATTATCTAGAGCAACGCTGGTTAAAGTCTGGATTGTTATTAAGATTGTAGCAGCTGACAGTGGTGGTAAACCTAAAAATCTCGTTGTTAACAGCATATGCGTGTTATTTTTTTCCTTGTTAATTTTATTAAAACTATATATTTTATTAAAACAAGACTAATAAAGAATTAATATAAGTATCTTTATTAGCTTTATGAGTTATTTTAACGGTATTAGAAGCAAAAAACTCGCATTTACCAATGCTTTATATTATTAAGATGGAACTTTTTTTTATTTTTTTCGTCTTATAGATTAGTGAATAGATGGAGGAGATTTTATAAAGATGAGTAGAGCTATGAATAGTAATTTAGAATTTATAGATACAAGTGAAATTGATGCGGACTTACCCAAAACATTTAGTACGATTGTAAATAATGATGACATTTTACAAATGTACTTAAAAGAGATTGGCAGAAAAAAAATGCTGTCTAAGACTGAAGAAGTAGAACTTGGGCGAAAAATACAAGAGGGAAGTACCAAAGAACGCGAAGAAGCGAAAAAACAACTTGTCCAAGCTAATTTACGTCTTGTTGTTAGTATTGCTAAGAAATATATTGGTCAGGGTGTTTTATTTATGGATCTAGTGCAAGAAGGTTCATTAGGATTAATAAAAGCAGCTGAGAAATTTGATTATAAGAAAAACTTTAAATTTTCAACATATGCAACATGGTGGATTAAACAGACTATTATTAGAGCAATTTCAAATCATTCAAGAACTATTCGTATACCTGTACATATGCTGGAAAAAATTAGGAAATATAAAAAAGCTTGCTCTGTTGCTACTTACGATGAGAATATGGAAGTTGATGACGAAACAATATCAAAACTCTCCGGATTAGACACAAGAAAAATTGAAGAAGTTAAAAATGCCTTAAAAAAGGAACCGGTAAGCCTTGATACATATGTTACAGATGACTTATGCATTCAGGACTATGTTGAAGATACCTCTTATTCTTCACCTGAAAATAATACACAAAAGATTTTAAGACATAAAGATATAAAACGTTTATTAAAAGTCTTAGACAGCCGTGAGCAAGAAATTATAAAAAGGCGATTCGGGATTGACAATGATGAGCCAAAGACTTTAGAACAAATTGGAAATGCCTTAGGTTTTTCTAAGGAAAGAATAAGACAATTAGAAAATCTTGCAATACAAAAATTGAGGAAAGTCGAGCAAGTAGAGAGTTTAAGAACTTATATTGATGAGGAATAAATAAAATTATATAATCAGGGGTTAAATAACATTAATCCCTGAAACTTTTTAGTTCGCATTTACGCAAACGGGATTTTCAAGCTCTTGTTTAATATCGTCAACGGACACATGTAATATTGGAGAATTGTCATCTTTTTTGAGATATACATCGATTATGCCAGCTTGTACAATAAATCTTTTGCACAATATACATATAAAATTGTGTCCATAGATATACATTGTTGCGCCCATGCATCTGTCTTGACCAGCCTGAATAATTGCATTTTGTTCTGCATGGATTGAGCGACAGGTTTCATAGCAAGTACCGGAAGGAATTTTATTCTTAATTCTGTAACATTCACCGCGTTCATAACAAGATTCAACTCCGGACGGTGTTCCATTGTATCCGGTTGCCTTGATTTTTTTATCCTGCCCGACAATTACAGCACCAACCTGTGCTCTAAGACAGTTAGAACGCGTGGAACACGTCTTTGCCATATCCAAAAAATAATCTGTCCATGATTTTATTGCCATAATTAAATTATATAACAAAAAGCTGCAAGTTAAACTTACAGCAAATGGAGAAAATGTATTTTTTGAGTCTCAGAAGATTATACAGCGACTTCTTCTTTGAAGTAATCTACAACTGTATCCATTACATTATCAAAGAAGAAGTCCAATTCTTGTGATAATGTCATTTCCATAGAGTTCATTTCTAATTTTTCTTGTTTGTTAAATCTTGATACCATTTCGTTTTCGATACGCATACGTCTAATCCTTTCCTAATTATATTCTCTGGGGGTTATGTATTATTTACTTACAAATAAGTTATCGGCATTTTTTTTTAAAACTTTAGCTTTTTATCACAAATATTTACAAATATTTACATTTCTTTTTTAATGATTCTTCAGCATTTGTCAATTCTGCTTGTAAAATAATCATTTTTGTATTAAAATCAGCTTGTAAAGATAATATTTGAGGGGTATATCAGATGAAATTTTCTGCCAATAAAGACGATTTATTAAACGGTATTAAGATTGTTGAAAGGGCTACTGTTGTTAAGGGCCTGCAGCCGGTTCTGGCAAATGTACTTATTGAAACGGTAAATAATAATCAAGTAAAATTAACAGCTACAGATTTTGATATATCAATATTAACCCTTATTGATGCACATGTAGAAAGTGAAGGTAAGTTTACACTTCCAGCAAAAAAACTTGGAGAAATACTTTCAAGATTAAATGATGATTTAATTAACCTTGAATTTAATGACTCTGCAGCTACAATAACCTGTAAAAATTCAAAGTTTGATATTATCGGCATTTCGGCAAATGAATTTCCTCGTATAGAAGAAAATATTTCAGAAGACGATTGTATGGAAATAGAGACAAAACCATTCGCTAAAGCCATACGTCAAGTTGTTTCTGCGGCTGCAGGATATGAAACTAATAACCTTTTGTCAGGTGTTGTTTGTGAAGTTAATAAAAATATTCTTGAAATGGCTGCAACCGATGGCAACAGACTTGCAAGAGTTAGAGAAGTTGTCAAAAACAAATCAACGGATGAAGAAAAGCCCTTTGAAATGCTTCTTTCTTCAAGAGTTCTTGCGGAACTTTCTAAAATTTCATTATTAACAGAATCTGATTCAATAAAAATTTGCAAAGAACAGAAAAAAATTGTTATAACAATAGATAAAACTAAAATAGTAACAAGTCTTATGTTTGGACAGTTTCCAAAATATAATCAGTTAATACCGCAGTCATTTCCTAAAGAAGCTGTTGTCAACAAATATGATTTAACTTCAGCTCTTGAAAGAGTTGCTGTCATGGTTAGCGAAAAAAATAGTATTGTTAAATTTGAATTTGCAGATAATACTCTTAGACTATCCGGAGACTCTCCTGAGGCGGGAAATTCTCAAGATGAAATTGATATTAAATATACGGGCGAACCACTTGCTATTGCATTCAATTATAAGTTCATTCTAGAATTCTTAAAAATAGCAGAATCTGAAGAGATTAAGATAGAACTAAATACTCCGCTTTCAGCAACTGTTTTTGCACCGGTATCTGATGAAGATTATATATATTTAGTAATGCCAGTACAGTTGAGAGGATAAATAACAAAGAGAAAGTTTGGTATTAATGAGAGGAAAAGCTTTTAAATTCGGAGATAATATTTCGACAGACCATATTGCACCTGGACGTCTTTTTCATTTGCGTTCTGATTTACAAGAATTTTCAAAACATGTTTTAGAAGATGCAGATGAAAATTTTGCTAAGACAATGCAAAAAGGCGATTTTGTTGTTGCCGGTAACAACTTTGGCTTAGGCTCTTCAAGAGAACATGCCCCGCAAATTATTAAAATTGCAGGAGTAGGAGCTGTTATTGCGAAGTCTTTTGCGCGAATTTTTTATAGAAACGCAATAAACATAGGACTTTTAGCTGTAGAATGTGATACGGACGGCATTGATGCCGGTGACGAATTGGATTTGGATATTAAAGCCGGAACGCTTAAAAATCTTACTAAAGGTACAATTACTGCAATAGAGCCGCTTCCTGATGTTATGATTAAACTTTTAGAAGACGGTGGATTGATTGAGCATATAAAAAAACATGGCGATTTAGTATTAGGATAGGAGAATTTTTATGGCTGATAATTTAGAACTTGAATTGATATGTCCGGCTTGCGGAGAAAAAATGAAAAAGGTTTTTATGCCGGATGCTGGTATTAATATAGATATATGTTTAGACGGATGCGGCGGTATCTTTTTTGATAATAGAGAGTTAAACAAGTTTGATGAACCACACGAAAATGCAGATGAGATTTTAAAAATGGTAGAAGGCCGGGAATTCAAAAAAGTTGACGAAACAGAAACCCGTCATTGTCCAATATGCAAAATTCCAATGGTGAAAATGGGTTCCGGAATTGGGGGCGTTCAGATAGATGTTTGCAATAAGTGCGGGGCAAAATTTCTTGACAATGGAGAGCTTTTCAAAATAAGAGAAGGCGGAAAAGTAGATACATCTAAAGCAGATGCCCTTGTAGATACACTGTATCAAGAAAATTTAGAAAGTGTACTTGGAGATAATGCAAAAAAACAGATTACATCATCTCCTCGCAGGCAATTTTTTGAAAATTTAGTTAATAAATTTTACAGTAATAGCGGCGATAAAGGGTTGGCTAATCATTATTTTATAAATGCAATGAACCGTGATTCGCGTAAAAGTTAATTAATCAACAAAGTGTTTGTAGTATTATATATGACATTGTCATATATCTATTGTTGTTTGGCGGTGGCAGAATGAAAAAAAACCTTTTTTTGACGGCTGTTGGTACGGATGCCGGAAAGACTTATATTTCAGCACTTATTATAAAAAAAATGCGTGAAAATAAGTTTAACTGTGGTTACTTTAAGCCTGTTTTAAGTGGTGTAAAAGCTTATAATGGTAAATTAATAGAAAGTGATGCAAATTTTGTAGTTAAATATGCAAATATTCCGATTAATGCAGACGATGTTGTATCTTATTGGTGGGAAGAAGCTGTTTCACCACATTTAGCGGCAATACGGGCCGGAGAATATATTGACACAAATAAAATTTTAGAGCATTATAAAAAACTTGAAAATGAATTTGATTATATTTTGACTGAAGGTGCAGGAGGAATTACTTGTCCATTGCGACTTGAGGCTGGAGAGAAATATTTACTAAAGGATTTAATAAAGGAAATGGAAGCTCCTATTATAATTGTAGCAGACGGTGGTTTAGGTACAATTAACTCAACTCTTTTAACTGTCGAATATGCGAAAGCTCAAGGAATCGAAATTAGAGGCATCATTCTTAATAATTTTGAGGCTGATAATTTTATGCATCAAGATAATTTAAAGCAGATAGAATATTTAACAAATATAAAAGTTTTTGCAACAGTTGCAAAAAATCAAAACGACATTACTCTTTTGGAGGGATTATGGACTGGCAAAAAGAGGATTTAAAGTATATCTGGCATCCCTGTTCACAAATGAAAGATTATGAAACTTTGCCGCCAATTGTAATTGAACATGGTGATGGAATAAATCTATATGATATAGATGGAAAATGTTATAAAGATGTAATAAGTTCATGGTGGTGTAACCTTTTAGGCCATTGCAATCCCAGGATTAATAATGCCATAAAAAAGCAAATAGATTCTCTTGAGCATGTAATTTTTGCCAATTTTACTCATAAGCCGGCAATTACACTATGTCAGGAACTCATGAAAATTTTGCCGAAAGGTTTATGCAAATTTAACTTTGCAGATAATGGCTCTGCTGCAATTGAAATGTCTTTAAAAATGAGCTTCCAATATCATTATCAAACAGGACATCCTGAAAAAAAACGTTTCATGGCACTTACTGATGCTTATCATGGAGAAACAATCGGGGCGCTTTCTGTTGGCGGAGTTGATTTATATTCAGAACTTTATAAACCAATCCTTTTAGATGTTGTAAGAATTGAAGGACCTGACTGCTACCGTTGCCCGTATAATCAAAATAGAGAATCGTGTAATTGTGAATGTTTTAAAAAAGCAGAAGAAGTTTTTGTAGAATATGGAAATGAAACCGCTGCAATTATTGTAGAACCGCTGTTACAAGGCTCTGCCGGTATGAAAATTTATCCGCCTCTTTATCTTAAAAAATTAAGAGAAATTTGTAACAAATATAATGTTCATCTAATTGCTGATGAAATAGCGACAGGTTATGGAAGAACCGGAAAAATGTTTGCATTCAATCACGCAGGAGTAAGTCCTGATATAATGTGTCTTTCTAAAGGTTTAACTGGCGGATATATGCCAATGTCGATTGCTATAACTACTCAAGAAATTTATGATGCATTTTATGATGATTATCTAAAAGGAAAAGCTTTTATGCACTCTCATACCTATGCAGGGAATCCGCTTGCCTGTTCTGCTGCTATTGAAGTTTTAAAAATATTAAGAGAAGAAAATATTATAGAAAAAGCTAATAAACGTGCGAAATATTTTAATAAAATAATTAAAGAGAATTTTCTTCAGCTTGAATTTGTCGGGGAAGTTCGTTCAATTGGATTAATTAATGCAATTGAACTTGTAAAGGACAAAAAGACAAAAGAACCTTTAGATTATCATAAAAGAACAGGTTACCAGATATATAAAAAAGCTCTTGAAAAAGGATTGTTGTTACGTCCACTAGGTGATGTTATTTATTTTAATCCACCATTAATTATTGAAGAAAATGATATGGATTTTGCAGTCAATACAGCATTAGAATGTGTTAAAACAATTTTGTACCATTAATAAATTTTAATATAATTTTCACCAAACATATTTCTAGCGTATATCAATGACACTTACTCCGTCACCGCCTTCTGCATCTTCCCCGGCTCTGTATTTTGCAACATAAGGAGAACTAGAAATAAAATCTCTAACAGCAGCTTTTAACGCACCGGTTCCATGCCCGTGAATTATATATACAGGCGAAAGATTTGCAAGGCTCGCTTTATCAAGGTAAGCTTCCAGATTATCTAAAGCTTCCTCTACCCGTTCGCCACGCAGATCGAGTGTATTTGAAATATTATGCCTTTTTAAAGTAAACGGTGTATCTTTTTTTATAGCGCCGAGCGGTAAGTTAACTTTCTTTGCAAGCTCAGGATTAAATACCGCAAGTTTATTTTTCTTAATCTTTGTTTTTATCATTCCCATTTGGATATACAAAGTATCATTTTTGTCCGGATGTGAAAGAACAATAACAGGCTGGTTTAAATCCTTAATCATAACCTTATCATTAACCTGCACTTTATCCCAATCAAGCTCTAAGTACTGTTCTTTTTCTTCTAAAGTATGCAGCTCAGAGCGAAAACCTTGTTCAAGCAATGCAAGCCGTTCATAAGAGCGTCTTGCGATTTTTTCAGATTTTTCCCGTCTTAACTCTGTCAAAATTTCTTTGATTTCGCTCTTTGCGTCTCTAAGCTGTCCTTCAAACCGGTCTTTTATAATCTTCAGAGACTTTTTCTTTTCTTTTTTATGCTCTGAAAGCTCTTTTTCATAATGTTTTTTTAATTCTTCAGCTTCTGCATTTAAAGATTCTGCTTCTTTTAGGTTTGAATCCAATTTTTGCTGAGTATCTTGCAATCTTTCAACAACAAGGCTTGAGTTATCACGCTGCGTGATAAGAAGTTCTTTTGCTTCCCATACAAGGTTTTCCGGAAGTCCTAGGTTAGAAGCTATTGAAATTGCATTGCTCAACCCCGGAATACCTATTATTAATTTATATGTCGGAGATAGGCTCTCTGTATCAAACTCAACGCTTGCATTTTTAAAATAAGAATCGGTGTATTCAAGGGTTTTTAATTCTCCGTAGTGAGTTGTTATAATAGATAATGCCTGTCTTTTAGCAAATTCTTTTAATATTATTTCCGCCAAAACTGCACCCTCCTGCGGATCAGTTCCGGCACATAGTTCATCGATTAAAATAAATGTATCAGAGCCTGCAAGTTCTAATATGTCAATAATATTTTTCATATGTGATGAAAATGTTGACAGGTTCTGTAAAATACTCTGCTCATCACCAATATCAGCTAAAACTTTTTCAAAGGGGTAAATATGAGCTTCTGCGCAAGGAAGAAACAGTCCCGACTTCATCATTAAAATAAATAAACCGACTGTTTTCAGTGTAACTGTTTTACCGCCTGTATTTGAGCCGGTGATTATTACAGATTTATATTCTCTTCCGATTTCAAAATCGTTTTCTACAAGTTTTTCAACGTTCCCAATAAGAAGCGGATGGCGCATTAAATCAAGTTTTATAATTCTTTCCTCTTCCAATATAGGCTCAATTGCCTGAATTTTCACGGCATAACGTGCTTTTGCAAAATGAAAATCAATCTCCGCAAGCAGTTTTTCTGTCTGGATTAATTTATCCATCTCCTGTCTGACTTCGTTGCTTAATGCAGTCAAAATCCGTATAATTTCCGCATAAATCTTTGATTTTAATTCTCTGATTTTGTTGTTAATAGGAACAATTTGCGCGGGTTCTATATAAAAAGTCTTATTTGTAGCCGAAACATCATGCACAATTCCGCCGACTTTGCTCTTTGAAGATGCCTTAACCTGAAAAACAATCCTGTCATCTCTTAAAGTATAAATATTTTCCTGTAAATGCTTTTGAAACTCGGGAGAAGTCATTAATTCTTGTACTCTCTGTTTCAAATTTGCTTCAGTATCTTTTAATGAGGAATAAAGTCCTTTTAAATCAGGGTTCGCATTCTGTTTAACCGTAAAATTGTCATCAAAAGTGTCAAGAATTTTATCCTCAAGCTCTTTGTTTGAAAACAGGTCATTCGTAAGATTCTGCATCATTGCATCAAAGCGGAGATTTTCTTTGAGAAAATTCCTTACTACCCTTGAAATCCTCATTGTTTTTGCAATATCAACAAGTTCTTCCTCTACAAAATATTCGTTTTGTTCCCTTAACTTTGTAAAGTTTTGAATTCTGTCTATCGGAATATCTCTTGCCAAATCTAAAACATCTTTAGCTTCGCCTGTAAGAATAATCTGTTTTTGAATATCCTCTTTCTTTACAAACGGTGTAAGTTCAAGACAAAGTTTCTTAGATTGTTCTGTCTTTGCAAACCTTGCCAATTCTGCCAGTATTTTATCATATTCTAGTGCTTTTTGTGATTTTTGGACGATACTCATTATAAACTGATTATAAGGAGAAAATATTTTTTACGCAATATCCAAGTTTTGTAATTTAAATCTTTAATTTGTTATAAAATTATATATCTTTAGGAGTTGTCAAAAAACCCTGTTTAAATGGTACTTCTTTATTTATAAAACCGGTGCGTACAATATTTCTGCCAAATTTTTGTTCAAGTTTATCAAGACTTTTACCAAGTTTCTCATTCTGTTCTCTTTTTGCATTGTTATTAAATAAAAGAAGCTGTTCTTCGGCACAAGAATTAAAATCTTCTAGTACAATTCCGATACTTCTATAGAGAATGTTAGGTTTGTACATAGCGTCAAGAAGCAAAAAAGCTTCTTTTGATATGTCAAATTCAAAATCAGTCATATATTTTAACTGTTTTTTTAAATATAAAGTTTGAAAATCTTTTGTTTTTAAAATAACACCTATAGTTCCAGCTTTACATTCAATTTTTCTTAATCTTGAACAAGCCTCATGAATATGAATAGAAAGTTCATTTCTTAAAAAATTTAAATCAGATGAAAATTCTAAAAAAGACTTGGTATCACTTATTGATTTTGGTTTTTCTTTTTCATTATTTATGGGAGAAATCATAATACCGGAAAGTTCCGCTTTTATTGCAAGACCATTTTTGCCAAATCTTTTTTTTATCCATTCATCATCTTTTTCAATATAATCCAAGGCATTTCTAATTCCAAGCCCTCTAAGTTTAACTCCGAGTTTTCTTCCAATTCCCCAAACTTCTTGAATATCTGTATGCAATAAAAGTTCTTTTCTTGCACATTTCCCGGCAAGACAAATATGTCTGCGAGTATTTTTAGATTTATCCGAAGCTAATTTAGCAAGTGTTTTTGTACTACTTACACCTATGGATACGGGTATTGCAGTTTCTTGCATAATTTTTGCCTGTATATCTTCTGCAAGCTTAAAATAATTTTTTCTGTATAATTTTGTAAGTCCTGTAAAATCCACAAACGCTTCATCTATTGAATAAACTTCAACATTCGGACTATAATTTTTTAAAATTCCCATAACTTGCTTGGAAATTTTTGTATAAGCATGATGGTTTGCAGTTATATAAATACACTCAGGATATCTTTCTACAGCTTGAAACAATGGGATTCCCATAGGAACTCCCAACATTTTCGCTTCTTTTGAACGAGATATTACACATCCGCGTTCACCGGATACTACACTTACCGGTAGTTCTTTAAGCTCCGGATTAAGTCTTCTTTCACAAGAAACAAAAAAACTGTCACAATCTATTAACGCTATACATTTTTGATTAGTCATAATTACTCAAATATATAATCAATACTTTTTTCTTTCCAATTATACAGTCTTTTTTGCGGTAATATTTCCATTAAAAGACCTTCCCGATACCTTTTTACATACCATTTATGGAATTTTAAAGCACGTTTAATATCAGTAGTTCTAAACTTATCAATGCGCTTACCGCCTTTTATCTGAACCATTTTATATAAGGTCTCGATTTCTTCTCCAGTATAAATATCTTGCATATTAATAGTTTAGCATATTTTAAAAATAAATTTATTGATACAATTAATTTAATAGCATTTTATATTATCATTAAATAGCATATTAGAATCAACTTTTTCAAATCCGATTTCCTGTTTAAACTGTGGAATAATAAAATTAAACGTATTAGTAACATTACTATCTGTAGATGCGTATATTTTACCATTATGAACTTCTATTATCTTTTTGGCTAAATATAAACTTATGTCATGTCCTACAGAGGTATATTTAGGTTTTGTTTCAGAATAATTTTCGAACATAGTTTTACATTCATGCTTAGACAGAGCAAGGCCTCGTGTTATAATGGAAAATTTCAATTCATTATTCTTTGTTGTTATATTTACTAGAATTTTTTCATTTTTTGCAGAATACATTATTGCAGTAGTTAATAAATTTATAATAACAGTTTTAAGCCCCTTTCTATCAACATCAGCTATCGCATTTTTTTGAGTTGCCATATAAGTAAAAGTTACATTTTTTTCTTGTGACAGAGGTGATACTTCCACAAAACTTTCTAATAAGAGTTCTGAAACATCCAATCTTTCATAACAAAGTTGCCCTTCTAATTCCAGCTTATAAGTTGCTAGTACCGTGGATATCATTTCCAAAATATAATTGCATGACTGTTCCAAATGAACTATAATATCTTTTTGTGTTGAATTTATAGTTCCCGCAATTTCTTTATTTAAAAGTTCTAACCCCCTGAGTTGTGCAATTATCGGAACCTTTAAGTCGTGTCTTAAAATTTCTGTAAAAGCTTCTTGTTGATTTAAAAACTTCTCCTTCAATATATCAGTATTAGTTTTTTCCTTCTTTAAAACTTTCTTTAACTCTATATATTGAAACCAATATATGCTACTTACTAATAAAAAACAAATTAGAGCAGAAGTACTCATGTTTGTAATAACAAGAGTCAACAAAGCTAACATATATATAGAAATATGTATTAAATCTTTTATAATACTCATAACAAAATCTCATATTGATTGTATTGTAAATATTACATTATATTTTAGGAAATATAAATTACCTACCTGGGTATATTTTTATATAACTGAAATCAATTTTCTGTGTAAACCAATATTATGGACCCTGAGAAAATCAACACCTTTTTGGATTAACGGATATGAAATTGCTGCAGAAAGAGAATCTTTAAGTGCATTATCATTATTTTTTATTCCAAGTATGCTTTTACGCGAAACTCCAACCATGATTGGGTAATTTAAAGCATAAAATTCTTCTATTCTGTCAAGTATTTTAAAATTATCTTCACTTGATTTCCCAAAACCAATTCCCGGATCTGCAATAATATGTTTTATGCCTTTTTCTTCTGCAAGATTTATTTTTCTTTTAAGTTCTAAAAAAACTTCTTCTACAACATTTTTATAAACAGGTCTGTTTTGCATGATATCCGGAGAACCTTTTGAATGTTGTATAATAACTCCTGCATTATAACGTGAAATTATATCCGGCATTTGAGAGTCATAATCAAAACCAGACACATCATTTATTAAAAAAACACCTTTGTTTAATACGAATTCGGCAACAGCAGAACTTCTGGTATCAATACTAATAGGAATCCTAACGTTCTCTTTTTGAACAAAATCCAAAATTGGCTTAAGCCTTTCTATTTGGACTTCCGGAGAAACAGGTTGTGAATACGGCCTTGTACTCTCAGCCCCTATATCAATCATATCAGCACCATCTTCAATTAAAGAAATTAAATGTCTTTGAGCATTTTCAGGATTAAAATATTGGCCGCCATCCGAAAAAGAATCTGGAGTTATATTTAAAATACCTGCTAATTTTGTTTTTCGTTCTTTTTCTTCTAAAAATTCGCAAATTTCATCTGCTAAACTTTTAAGTTTAAAAGGCTGATTTTTAAGTTTTTGTGCAATTTTTTTTAACTGTGAGCAGCTTCCGCATAAAATAACATCTGATTTTTCAATATTTCCAGTAATCACATCTCTGTTTACAGCACAATCTGCACCAAAAACTAACGCTGTTTGTTTAAGAATATTTGCCTGTGGTAATGATAAATTATATATTTTAATATTTTTATATCTGAATTTATCAGAAGCTTGATTTATATAACAGCGATCAAAACCAATTTGCTCCAATTCTTCTGTTATATCTACGCCAGAAACTTCTTTTAATAGGAAACTACTCATGCAAAAATTTTAACACAAAGAGATATTAAACCTCAATAAGCTGCAGAGTAATAGCCTTAACAACAGCTTGAACCCTGTTATGTGCATTAAGTTTTTTATATATGGATTCCAAATGAGCTTTCGTTGTTGCAATAGAAATATTAAGCTCCTGAGCAATTTCTTTATTAATGAGTCCTTTTGCGACCAATTCGAGAACACATAGCTCTTGTTTTGTTAAATTACACATCATTCGGAAATCCTCATTATACGTCTATATTTAATTTTTATATAATTGTGTTTAAGTGTCTATCAGCCGTTCGGCTATTTTTGATACATTAGTTGTATAGCTTGAATTCCATACTGAAATATGTAATAATATTATTACTTTATATAGGTGTTTATTTTGTTCCTACATTTTTATAAATAGGGAGAGTAAGCTCTATAATTATTGAAGTATACCCGCCGATACAAAATCGCCAGC
>CALUVK010000029.1 GCA_944324205.1 Candidatus Gastranaerophilales bacterium
CTGCTGATTCTAATTTGCCAAGCATTTCTTCTACTGATTGCATATTTTTCTCCTTCATATTTTATTTATTCTTTGCATTTTTATTATAGACGAATTTTTTTTAAAATTAAGATTTCCTTACATAATCTTAATATCAATTGTAAAGATATGTAATGAAATTTATTCAATGCTCGGAAATGGTTTGTTCAAATTCAGTAATAACCGGCTCTCCCGGTTATTCAGAAGAAGCGATAGCGACTGAAGAATCTCTTTAACATTAAGAGATCCTTCGGGCGGGGTGGGTGTGAGTTGCCCCAAATTTTCTTTCCCCCCCCTTCCGCCCTCTGGATGACTGTTTGTTTGCAGGCTCTGGATGATAGTATATTGAGATGTGTTGACTTCCCGGCTCTCTCGGTCATTCAGAAGGAGCGGTAGCGACTGAAGAATCTCTTTAATTTTAAGAGATCCTTCGGGCGGGGTGGAAGCGAATAAACCAAAATTCTATTTCTCCCCCCTCCCCCCTCTGGATGACAGTTTGTTTGTAGGTTCTGGATGATGGCAGGCGGAGAGGGGGTAAAGAAAATTTTACGCTAACAAGAAGTGAATTGTACTCTTTTTGTCGGATGTGCATTTCCATTTTGTAACAATTTCTTAACAATCATGATAAAAAGTGTAAAATATACAAATTTTTCGTTTTTTATAGTAATATATAGAAGTTAGTAAAATTTGATTGGTGTTGTATAACACTGGTAGTAAAGGAGGCACATGAATTGACAATTGTATCATCATCACTTGACGAGCTCGAAAAGCAGAACTTGGACAAAGTAAACTTGGGACAGCATGTCCTGGCAGAATTTTTTGAGTGTGATCCAAATACACTCAATAGTAATGATAAAGTAGAAAAGTACATGATAGACGCGGCTCTAGAGTGCGGTGCCACAATCGTTCAAAAGTGCTTTCATATGTTTAATCCCTATGGTGTAAGCGGTGTAGTTATTATTTCAGAAAGTCACCTCGCTATTCATACCTGGCCGGAACTTGGTTATGCGGCAGTGGATTTATTTACGTGCGGCACAAAATGTGATCCAAAAGTAGCATACGAATTCCTTAAAAAGAAATTTAATTCTAAAAAAGCTTCTTTTACAGAATTAAAAAGAGGAATTATTGATAGGGAAACTCTAAAACTTGCTGAACAGCCTTTTGAAATAGCTGAACAGTTTGAAGAGTAAAGCCAAAATAAGTATAAAATTCTGAAAGCAGAGTGTGAAAACTCTGCTTTTAAAATGCAAAATATATTTAATTAAATGTGAGTTTGTAATAACTTTTTTTTTATGCTAGAATACTTTTTTTATGAAAAGGAGATTTGTATGAAATATTCAACAGACGGAACTCAGTATCATATAGGTTTAAAAGAAGGTGATATTGGAGAATATGTAATTTTACCAGGAGATCCTAAAAGATGTGAAAAAATTGCTGCTTATTTTGACGATGCTAAGCTTGTTGCAGATAGGCGTGAATTTACGACTTATACAGGTTATCTAAATGGTGTAAAAGTAAGTGTAACTTCTACAGGCATTGGTGGGCCTTCAGCTGCAATTGCTCTGGAAGAACTTGTTAAAGTTGGTGGAAAATATTTTATTCGGGTAGGTACTTGTGGCGGTATGGATTTAAATGTAAAAAGTGGTGATCTTGTTATTGCAACAGGCGCAATTAGAATGGAAGGAACGACAAAAGAATATGCGCCGATTGAATTTCCTGCTGTAGCAAATTACGATATTATTACAGCTTTAATAGAAGCTTCAAAAAAACTAAACATGCCTTATCATGCAGGAATTGTAGAGTGCAAAGATTCTTTTTACGGTCAGCATTCCCCGGATATAATGCCTGTAAATTATGAATTGATAAATAAATGGAATGCATGGTTGAAATTAGGTTGTCTAGCTTCTGAAATGGAGTCTGCAGCATTATTTGTGGTCGGAAGTTTTCTTAAAGTTAAAGTTGGTTCAATTTTTTTAGTAGTTGCAAACCAAGAACGTGAAAAGCAACAATTGATAAATCCTGTAGTGCATGATACTGATTCTGCAATAAAAACGGCAATAGAAGCTATAAAAATTTTGTTAAAGGATAATAAAGGTAATAATTAAATATAATACTTGTTCAAAACCAAAATTTTTAATATAATTGTACTGATATGATGGGGATTAAAAAAGATAGGAATACTCTCTATATAACACATAGCGGTGAATTACTCTTGTGGTTAGTGGTAGTTTTTTTTATAGTGGCTGTATCAACAATAATTTATCTAAATGGAGTAAAAAAAGCGAATGATTACACTATTTTTATGCAAGATGTAGACGGTTTAATAGTTGGTTCTCCTGTACGTATGATGGGAATTGAAGTTGGGCATGTTACAAAAATAAAACCTACAAATGAGGAAGTTTATATTAAATTTATAATAACTGATAAAAATATTACAATTCCACAGGGGACTATAGCGACGGTAGAGTTTAGCGGTATGGCAGGTTCTAAATCTTTGGAATTATATTTACCTGATAAATTAACCTATATTGATAAAAATACACCAATTTTAACTGTAAACCCGCCAAAACGATTGCATGACGCTCTTGGGTTATTAAATGATATGTTTGATAAATTGAATGCTATAATATATACAAGTTCGTCATTTGCTGAAAATTTAAAATTTATTAAAATTCAGTCAGGTAATGATAAAAAAATTGAAGAGTTTATTGATTATTCAAATGATTTGCTAGATGATGCAAATAAAAAAGCGGAAGATATCAGAAAAAAAATAATGGAGCAAAATAAATAATGGAAAGAAACAATCTTAAAATAGTCTCAAATCCTATTGTAAATCAGAGTTTATGTACAATGCGTGATAAGAATACTGATACACAAGGGGTTCGTTTAGCTGCCAGAAAATTAACAAGAGTGCTTTTGTATGAAGCAACAAAAAATCTTCCACAAAAAGAAATAGAAATAGAAACACCTGTAGCAAATTGTAGAACATTAACTATAGATAATGAGATAACAATAATAATTTCTCCAATATTAAGAGCAGGATTGATATTCACAGATGAAGCCGTTGATATTTTGCCGCAGGCTACGATTCGTCATATAGGTATGTACAGGGATGAAAATACTTTGAAACCAGTTTGGTATTATAACAAAGTTCCATTAACAATTGATGATCCACAGAAATATTATGTTTACATAACGGATCCAATGTTAGCAACCGGCAATTCTTTGTCTGAAGCGATAAGGCTTTATGTTGAAAAAGGTATTCCTGAAACAAACATATGTTGTGTTTGTATGATATCAGCGCCGGAAGGAATAGAAGCTGTTTTTAGTCAATTCCCTGCTGTAACTTTAATAGTAGCCGCTGTTGACAAAGGCTTAAATACTCGTGGTTATATAATTCCGGGTATGGGGGATGCAGGAGATAGAATTTTTAATACATAAAAATTTACAATAATTTTTTTGTGATTGGAAAATACATTAGAGCTTTTTTTGAAAATAGTATTATGATAAGTATATGAGTAGTAAAAATTTAAAAATTCTAACACCAAGAGAAAAAGAAATATTAAATTTACTTGTAGAGGGTTACAGCAATGAGAAAATTGCAAGTATACTTGTGATTTCTGTACATACTGTGAAAGCTCATATTGAAAGTATCTATAGAAAATTTAGTGTACATAATAAAGTACAAGCTGCAATTTATGCAGTTGTCTACGGGTTTGTTGATATTAATCGCTTTTAAAATTTCCCGGCAAACTTTATCTCTTGCGGATTATAAGATTGAATATATCGCATAGCAGCTTCTGGAGAGTTGGCAATATAATATAGTTCACGCGTACTTTCTTTTGCAAAATTGTATTCAATAATATTGTCAAAGAAGTTAATCAGGCTATTATAAAAGCCTTGGGTATTAAGAAGAACTATTGGCTTTGCATTGTATCCAAGTTGTTTTTGAACAATCATTTCTGAAATCTCTTCTAAAGTTCCAAAGCCTCCAGCTAGAGCAATTACAGCATCTGATATTTCATCCATTTTGGCTTTTCGTTCTCTCATACCTTTGGTTAAAATAAACTCTTTACAATCTTCTGGGTTACCAACTCCAAGATTATACAGTTTTTCAGGCATGACACCAATAATCCCGCCCCCGCTTGCTTTTACAGCTCCGGCGCAGGCATACATTAATCCTAATCGGCTGCCTCCATATACAATATTTAAACCAGCCTGACCCATTAAATCTCCAAGCTTCTTTGCATCTTCATAAAATTCTTTTTTAAGTTTGTTTGAAGAAGATGCAAAGACACAAATATTTTTCATTATTCAAAGCTCCCGCCAATTAAATAATAATTAGAACAACAAAGTCCTGTACCATCTTTTGAACATCCTTGTTTTTGAACGCTTACAGAATCATTTTTGCAGAATGGTTCAAATTTGTCTGTATAAATATTTAATCCAAAGACATCTTTACCCCATACATTAGGTTTTGAACTCCCATTTACATCATACATAAGCAGTCCCTGTATATCTCCCTGTGGTTTTTCAAAAAATTTTACTGCTATTACAGCATTGTTTGTTGTAGTTTTATATTCATTAAAACGGTATGTGTTATTAGGGAAGGTGCCGTTTAGAAATGTAATTTTGTAAGGTTTGATATCTCCTGTTATTTCTCCGCTTAAAACAGAGTTAAATTTATCTTTGAACGTCGTATTATCTTCTTGTGTATTAACAGAATAGAATATATTTGTAAAATCTCCTTGTACATTTCTCCATCTAGAAGTGTTTTTTGCTTGTATAGTATCGTCTAAAGAAAGTGGAGCCACAAGACAGGCTACAATTAAAAAAATTACAAACAAAATGGAGACTTCTATTATGGTGAATGCTTTTTTCATAAAACCTCTTTTCTATTCATTCAGTCTTTATTAAGATTGTTTAAGTAGCTGAATATGATGCTTAATATAATTATAGCTTAGTTATATTCTTTTTGCATTTATTTTTATAAAAAACAGAAAGCTTTGTATCTAGCCTCCACATACTTTACATGGAATGCCGCCATGTTTAACTGCATCTTTTTTTTCAAGTTTAATACAATTAACAGTACATTTTATTGCCCATATGCAGCCTGGTTTATGGTATTTATGAGTTTTTGTATTAAAAATAACTGTTTCTGCAAAACAATATGTCGTAAAAATATTAACTAATATTATTAAAATAAAAATTCTTTTCATATTTCTAGTGGTATTTGTTATACAAAAGACGCATGTCTTCATCTGTTAAATATTGCATAGAATCTAAATCATAAGGATACATGATACTTTTGGGCATAGCAGAATGCCCTAGACCAATTGCATGACCTGCTTCATGAAGCATGACACCATAGATGTGATCTTTAGACCTGTTAACTATTTTTCTTACATATTGTCCGCCTTCATACGTACGATAATATTCTTTTGTTCCAATTGTAATAAAAGCTTTGTAATAGTGTCCTTTTTTGGTCATCATTTCAGTGCAACCAACAGCTCCTGCGTCATTGCAGTTTGCTACAAAATCTACGAATTCTACAACAATATTTGCATTGTTCGGTTTATTAACAAATTTAAAACGTACAAGTTTTTTTGAACGAATTTCCCATGCTTCAAATGCTTGTTGCATTAAATCACTCATTTGCCCATATTCTGGTATATAAACATAAATCGGGAGGCCATTCCAACGTGGCCTTTGTGCTGCAATGCAAGGAAGTAGAAATAAAAATGCTAAAATAGTTAGTAAAATTTTTTTCATCTATAACTCCGGAAACCTTTCAAATATATGATTAATATTTTTTAAATAATCTTTTGTATCAAAACACTCATCAAGTTCATCATTTGTAAGTATATTTTCATTTTCAAGTTCTTTCCTGAAATCTCCGCCAGCTAAAGCATTCAATGCATGTTTCTGAACAATTTTGTATGCTTCTTCCCTTGTATATCCCTTTGCGACAAGTTTTAAAAGGACTTTTTGCGAAAAAACTACTCCACCATAAAGCTTTGTATTCCTGAGCATGTTTTCTTCGTGTACTACAAGATTTTCCATAATTATTTTAAATCTATTGAGCATAAAGTCAATTAGGATTAGAGAATCCGGGAAAATTATGCGTTCTGCTGAACTATGAGAAATATCTCTTTCATGCCATAGATTAATATTTTCATAAGCTGCGACCATATTTGAGCGGATTACACGTGCCAAACCACACAAGTTTTCTGACAATACCGGATTCTTTTTATGCGGCATTGCGGATGAACCTTTTTGATTTGCGCCAAAACCTTCTTCAACTTCTCTGACTTCGGTTTTTTGGAGGTGTCTTATTTCTGTTGCAAATTTGTCTATAATAGAAGCTAGAATGGCAATGGCTGATAAAAATTTGGCATGTCTATCTCGGGATATAATCTGTGTAGAAATTTTAGCAGGTTTTAAACCTAGTATTTCGCAGGTATATTGTTCAACTTCAACAGGCAGGTTGCTGTATGTTCCAACAGGACCTGAAATTTGTCCTACTGCTATTTCATCTAAAGCAAAATTAAAACTTTTTTTAGCTCGCATCAATTCATCCAGCCAGTTAAGCAATTTAAAGCCAAAAGTCATAACTTCAGCATGGACACCATGAGAACGCCCCATGCAAATGGTATTTTTGTATTTAAAAGCAAGTTCTTTTATAACTTTTATCAATTCTTCTAAATCTTTGTTAATGATTTTTGCACTATCAACAATTTGCAATGCAAAAGCTGTGTCAATAACATCCGAACTGGTAAGTCCGATGTGAAGATATTTAGCATTTTCTTCGCCAACGGATTCATTTATGGTTGTTAAAAAGGCAATCACATCGTGTTTTACTTCACGTTCAACTTCGTCAATTCTTTCTATTGTAAAAGAAGCTTTAGCTTTAATTTCATCTAAATTTCTTTGTGGAATTTTGCCGATTTTTGCATAAGCTTCACAGACTGCAATTTCCACTTGCAGATAATAATTGAATTTTTCTTTTAACTCCCAGATTTTTTTTATTTCTTCACGAGAATATCTATCAATCATAATATTATTATACTATAAAATGTGTTATTATTAAAATTATTATGATTACAGATCATTAAATTAAAAATCTAAACCAAATATAAATTGTACTCATAAGAAGAGAGAGTGTAGTTGATAAAATCCCAAATTTCAAAAAATACAAGAAAGTAATAGGATAACCTTCTGTGGCAGAAGTTTCTGATACAATTACATTTGCTGCGGCTCCTATAATTGTCATATTCCCCCCAAGGCAAGCGCCTAATGATAAACACCACCAGAGTGGGTGCGTATAATCGTGCCCCATTACATTTTGAACTTCAAGTAATAATGGCGCCATTGTTGCAGTATATGGTATATTGTCAATAATTCCTGATAAAATTCCTGAAGCCCAAAGAATTACCATAGAGGCAGCTCTTTGCGAGCCTCCTGTAATATTTAAAAGCCATTCTGACATCAGCTTTATTCCGCCAGCATGTTCCAAGCCGCCTATAATAATAAATAATCCAATAAAAAAGAAAATAGTGTTCCATTCAATTTCTTTAAAAATTTTTTCAGGATTTTCAAATAACATAAGAAATGCTGCGCCTGCCATAGCTGCAACACAAGTTTGAATGTGTATTACATCATGAAGCATAAAACCAAGAATTACTAGGAAAAGTATGATACTAGAACGAATTAATAAGGGTTTGTCAGCTATTGTTTTTGAATTATCCAGGCTTATAACCCTTTTCATATTTTCTGGTTTTGCGGAAAGCTGTTTCCTGAATAACAACATTAGAATCGCTATATTAACTATTAATATGAAAGCAACAATATCTGTGAGTTCTAATAAAAAATCCAAAAAAGAAAATCCTGCAGCACTTCCTATAATAATATTTGGGGGATCTCCAATGAGAGTTGCTGTTCCACCTATATTTGATGTCAGAATTTCCGTTATTAAAAATGGTATTGGTGAAATTTCAAGTTCTTTTGCTATTAAAAATGTAATTGGCATTACGAGAATTACAGTTGTAACATTATCAAGGAAGGCTGAAGCAATTGCAGTAAAAATACCTAGTGAAATCAATATTAATTTAGGATTCCCCTTTGTAAGTTTTAGCATTTCTATTGCAATCCAATTAAACATTCCACTTCTTGCTGCAATTGCTACTACTATCATCATGGAAACAAGAAGAAATATTACATTGAAATCTATAAAATTGATAAAGTATCCTGTGTTAAAAGTTCCGTCTGTAATTTTATTTTGTCCTAAAAGCCCCAATAAAAGAGTTATTGCTGCGCCAAAAAGAGCAACCGTAACTTTAGGGATTTTTTCTATAGCGATGAATATATATGCGATAATAAGAATAATTCCAGAAATTAATATGGAATTTGAATGAATATAGTTTGAAAAATTTTCCATGAAATCCTCCGTAAAAAATATTATAACATGAGTTAGGCTATAAAACTTTTGTTTGTTCTAGTTGCAGCAGATAATAATATTTAGTTTTATAGTTATAAAAATTGCAGAAATTTTATAGATAAGTTGATTTAGCCTAAATAACTGTTATAATAAATACTATGGACGGATTTAGCGTTGGTAAAATTTTGGCAGGATTAAGGAACCCTGAATTATATCTTAAGAAACTAAAACAGCAGAATATTAATTTTGGTGAAAATTCTTTTAATCAATCTCTTGCACAACCAAAACCAAACATCATTTCTAATTTACAGCCAACTTTAGCTTTAATGCAGCAGTTGCAAATGAATCAAATTGCAGCTTTAGATAGGTCTGTTTATATAAAGAATTTACTTATGTTGCCCCAAACTCTGGGACAATTACTAATGCTTGGGCAGGATAAAACAAGACCTTTAAATATCAATACACTATTTTTAAATGATATCAATCAAGATTTATTAAAGAATCAAAAGATGATATCGCAACTTTTTGACGATACACCGGATTTGCCTCTAAATACATTGCAGCAGAATATTCAAGCGCAGGTAGCCGCGACGCAAAAAGATGCTGTTATGCTATTTTTTAGTGGTATGATACATTTACCAGCTATTTCAGAATTGATTTTAAAAAATAGTAAAGAAGCTGTTGCAACTCTTATTATAGCGATGGCTTCAGCTTCTAAGAGCGGTATGACTTCTGACCAGATAAGAGAAACATTAAGTATAATAAATTCTTGTGTTTCTATGGCCGATTCTGGAAACCCAAATCAGACTTTAAAAAGTTTAATGATGTTATACATTCCTTGGTTGCCTTTAAATGAAGGTGTTGGTTTTGATTTGGAGATTGAACCTCCGGATGGAGAAAATGAGTCATCAGATTCCAGGCTCACTGTGCTTATTCAGACTAAAAATTTTGGTAATGTAAAAGGAGTTTTTACTTTAACAACTTCCAATTCTGTTGATATTTATATAGTTTGTTCTGAAGATTTTCCCCAAAAAACTCTTGAAAAAAGTTTAAGGGACGAAAGTTCTTCACTGGCAGTTCATACCAATATAGATGTTGAGGCTGTAGAATCTAAAAAAAGAGAAATTTTTGAAAAACCGGAAGCAAAAGTTAATCTTTCTGCTACAAATGAAATGAATCCGTATTTACTTTTAATGGCACATGCTTTTATAAGAAATACAATATTTATTGATTCAAATTCAATAATAGAGGATGTTTAACTCTTAAAAGGAATACGTTTAGCCAGTTGTGTAGACAAAATAAGAGCTTTTTCTGCAAAAATAACCGGAAGTTTATCAATATTTCCCTGTACAGAAACAGTAGAACGATTATACGCCAGTCTTTCGCTCACTCCGGAAACAACTAAACCGTCAATGGTTTTAATAAATCTGTTATAGATATTATCAATGGTTAATGATTTTACTAAAGCTTCCGTTTTAACAGGAATAATACCCCAATTAATTCTTCCACCGCCAATTAGAAAATTATTAATTTTTTCTGCAATTATATTTAAGTTGTTAGGATTATTATATGCATCAAATGAAATAATGTCAGTGCCTGCTTCAAGTGGAATCTGCCAGTCACATTTTTCGAAACATTGTATACCTACTAAGCCATGATATTCTTTGATTTTATGTATAACTTTAGAAAATAGATTAATAACTATATCACGTGTAATATCCTCGTTTGTACGCTTAATATCTCCATAACGCGAATATAATGGTTCTTCCAGTATAATAATTGGTTGTGTGTCTGGAGAAGCTTCTTTGATTTTATTTATCATCCAGATAGCTTTAACACTAAGAGCTTGAATAATAAGTTTTCTATAACATCTATCTGTTAAAATTTCCTGTTCATCTTTTGTTGTAAGAAGCTGTGAAATTGTAAATGGTCCAAGAAGATTAATAACTGTTTCTGCTGGTTTTATGCGTTTTAAAATTTGTATATATTTTGGCAGAAAAAATGAATCTATTTTATATTTTTCAAGTAGTTCAACATAGGGATGATTAAAAGCATTATCTAATTCTTTTAATTCATGTTTAAAGTCCTTGGTATTGCTTTTAAAAGAAACTTTTTTATCTTTAATAATTACTCCCGGAATATTTTCAAGTGTACGATAAAATAAATTATCTTGCGCAGATGCTTGCGGAAGCATTGCTAAATAAGGGACATTTTCAAATAATTTCAGCATCATCTTTGTTGTTAAGCTGCAGTCTGTATATGGTAAATCTCCATACGGGAGACATTTGAATGATATTCTTGCCATTTATTCTCTCTCAAGTAATAAAAAAAACGTGCCGAGTAAATAGCTGCGGCACGTTTCTTATTTAAAACTATACCTCAGTGTTTTCTGTAGATTCTTCTTCTAAAGTTTCTTTTACTACTTCAGAAGCTGTTACAATAACTTTCAATTCGGATTTAACTTTTGAAGTTAATTTGATAAGCATTGTAAATTCACCAATTTTGTTGATAGGTGCATTTAAAGAAACAGTTTTTCTATCAATTTCAATACCAGCTTTTTCTTTTATTTCTTCACAAAGTTTTTTAGTTGTTATTGTACCAAATAACTTTCCACTTTCACCGGCTTTTGCTGACAATTCAATTGTACCCAGTTTTTCAATTTGTTCTGCTTTTGCTAATGCTTCTTGATGCAGTTTTTCTTGCTTAGCTTTTATTCTAGCCATATTTTGTTCTCTATTTTTAAGAGCGCCTTCAGTTGCAACTTCAGCTAAATTTTTGGGTATAAGAAAGTTTCTTGCATAGCCGTCTTTTACATTTACTAAATCACCGGCTTCGCCAATATTCTGAACTTCTTTTTTTAATATTACTTGCATATCTATTCTCCTTTAACTATATTATTGGGCTAGTATAATCTTTATGATATCAGATAAATATTAATTGTCGAGTATTTGCTTAAAATAAATTCATAAAACGCTTCTTGCATAAAAAAAAAGTATAATTTATACTAAAATAAATTGAAGTTTTGTAGGGAGAGTTTTAATTGAAAAATTTGATGAAAACAAAGTGGTTTATATACGGAACATACTTATTATTAGTTATGGCAGCGCTTTTAATAGGGTTTGTATTGCTGCAAAACAATAATACGTTAAAAAATGTAATTGTATCTTTTTTTGAAGTCGCAGAAAATAGAACATTTGATTACAGACAATCATTACAGGTAATACATAAGCGTCCTCTTCCAAATAAAGACATTGTGGTTTTGGCAGTAGATGATGCTAGCCTGGAATCTTTATGGGATAAATATGGCGAATGGCCAATGCCGCGAAATATTTATGCTGATATGATTAATTATCTTGAAAAGCAGAAACCTCAGCAAATTATTTTTGACTTAATGTTTATCAAATCTATAAGGACAACAGGTGATGCTGATAAATATTTGGCTGACACAATGAATAAGTATACCAATATTTATACTGCAATGAATTTTGATAACCAACCTACGGATGTAAGGATACCTGTTGATTTACCAGAGCGACTTGCTGTAAATCTTGATAATAACTCGAATGTAAGTTTTGATAAGAATTATAAATTTCTAAATTGCCGTCCTATATTAGATTCTCTAATGAATGGTAAAGTTAATATAGGTATGACAAATGTTATGAGAAATAGTGATGGAATAATTAGAAATGTAGCTCCATTAATGCTTTATAAAGATAAATATTATCCATATTTGACTTTTAAAGCTGGTGCTGATTATCTGGCGCAAAACCCGGATATTGAATTTACAATTGATAAAAATTCTAACTTACTGCTGTATGGCTCAAAAATTCCTCTTACAAAAGATGGTGAAGCTATTTTAAATTGGTATGGACCAAGCGGTACCCATACAATTGTTCCTATGTATAAACTTATACGAGAAATGGATGAAGGTATAAAGAGCGGTTTTGATTTTAGAGATAAGATTGTTATTATCGGAACTACTGCCACGAGCCTTCATGATACAAAAAGTGTTCCGGTGCAAGAAGGTGTTTATCCTGGGGTAGAAGTTCATGCAACGTTCTTTAATAATATGCTTGACAATAATTTTATTCAAAAGACAGGTTTAATTACAGATATTCTTATTCTGACAGGCGTGATTGCTATTGTTGGTGGAATTGTAATGCTTTCAACTTCAACATTGTTTGCATTCCTTTCCACTGCGCTTTTTGCGATTGCATATTTGTTTATATCATATTATTTAATGGAACTATACAATCTCTGGATTCCGGTTGTACTTCCGGTGATTGCAATTATGGGCTCTTTTGCATTGTCTTTTCTTGCAAAGTACCTTATGAAAGCAAAAGATTTTGAATATCAGTACAAACTTGCAACGATAGATGGACTTACAGAGTTATATAACCACAGATATTTCC
>CALUVK010000030.1 GCA_944324205.1 Candidatus Gastranaerophilales bacterium
TAATGAACAGAACATAGATCCACAACCTTCGGATACTGAAAAAACAAATAATGGTAAAGATAATTCCGGAGAGCCAGATTTTAAGGAACAGAACATAGATCCACAACCTTCGGATACTGAAAAAACAAATAATGGCAAAGGTAATGCCGGAGAACCAGATTTTAATGAACAGAACATAGATCCACAACCTTCGGATACTGAAAAAACAAATAATGGTAAAGATAATTCCGGAGAGCCAGCTTCTAATGAGCAGAACATTGAACCAAGGCCTGCTGATAGTACTAAAGAGAATAATAACGCCCCCAAAAAGGGAGAAAAAGTTATTATTGATGGAAAAGTTTGTATAAAAATGCCCAATGGAACTTTGTATGATGCAGTTACTGGTCGAAAAATTAAAAATTAAAATAATAAAAATAAAATTATGTAGTATATAAATGCCTGCAGATTTGCTGTTAGGCATTTTTTTATTGACACAACTGCTTTTTTAGTGTGTAATATATATTAATAAAGGGGAAAGAGAACTGAATGTATATAAAGCAGCTCGAAATCGACAATTTTAAGTCGTTTGCGAATAAAGTTGATATCCCAATGTTAAAGGGATTTACAACTATTTCGGGGCCAAATGGCTCAGGGAAGAGCAATATTATTGACAGTATTTTATTTGCATTAGGATTATCAACAAGCAGAACGCTAAGAGCTGAAAAAATATCCCAGCTTATTTCCACTTATAATAAACGTAACGAAGCATTTGTAAAAGTAACGTTCGGAGAAACAGAAGAAGGAGATTTTTCTGTTGCAAGAAGAATACGAAAGTCTTCACAGGGATACAATAGTATTTATTATTTAGATGATAAAATTGCGACTTTATCAGAAGTACATACCATTCTTGAAAAGTATAATATTACTCCTAACAGTTATAATGTTATGATGCAGGGTGATGTTATGAGTATTACAAATTGTACTCCTGGCGAACGAAGAAAAATAATTGATGAAATCGCCGGTGTTGCAGATTTCGACAGAAGAATTGAGCAGGCAACCGGAGAATTAGAAACAGTTGAAAAGAGAGTTGTAAATTCTACCCTTATTCTTAATGAAGTTAATACTCGATTAGAACAATTGAAAGAAGAAAAAGAGGCTGCTTTAAAGTATCAAAAATTAAAAGATGAAAAAACAGGATTGGAAAGCCAGGTAAATACTGTTAAATTTTTTGATATAAGAAAAAATCTGGAAAAAGCTCATGAAAATATTTTAGAGTATACAAAAAAGAAGAAAGAAGAAGAGATAAAATCTAAAGACCTTGATGAAAGGTTGAAACTCGTAAAAGAGAAGTATGATGAACTTTCAAAAACAATAACAGAAAAAGGTGAAGGGCATCAACTGGAACTAAAGCAAAAAGCAGAAGAAATTAAAGGTTCAATTTCAAGAAAGAATTCTTCTATAGTTTATGCAGATAAACAAATTCAAGATAACTTAAAAACAATAGAGAATAATAAGAATGGTATTGAAGTTCAAAAAGGTAAAATTAAAGATTTTGAATTAAAAATTTCACTTAAGGAAGATGAAATTAAGGGGATTGAAAAAAATATAGAAGAACAAAAAAATATTCTTAAAAAAATTCTGGAAGATATGTCAGGTCTGAATGAAACAGCAGAGAAGCATATTGAAACACGAAATAAATTAAGAAAAGAACTGGAGGATGAGCAGGATAAAGAAACAAAACTTATCCAAAAACAGGCACCATTAGAGGCAGAATTACTATCGAAGAAAAAATCTTTGGAAGAAGCCAAGAATAAGTTGACAGAGTTAGAGTCTTTTAAGGCAAATTTTTCAGAAATTAATGCTTCTAAAAAAATGATGATTGAACAGTTAGAAAAAGAACTTGACGATTTCAAAATTATTCTTAAAAATACATTAAATGATTTGGACAAGACTAAAAATGAAATCTCAGACATGGACTATGACCTTCAAGCAGCACGTAAGAAAATATACCAGCTTGAGGCGATTAAGAATGCAAATGAAGAAGCTAACCTCGGACGTGCAGTTGATACAGTTGTAAATGCAAATATCCAAGGTGTGCATGCTCCATTAATGAAACTTGGCCGGGTGGATGAGGAATATTCTACTGCTTTAGAAATTGCTGTGGGGGGCAGAATGTCTCATATAGTAGTAGATGATGAACATACTGCAGCGACTTGTATTGAGCTTTTAAAATCTGCTAATGCCGGTCGTGCAACTTTTGTACCTCTAAATAAAATTGTAAGGTGTCCTAAAAGTCTAAATTTGCCAAAAGAAAAAGGCGTTATTGATTTTGCAATAAATCTTATTGATTTTGAAGATGAGTATTTGAATGCATTTTATTATGCAGTTGGTGAAACTCTTGTTGTTGAAGATAGAACAGTTGCAAATAAATTGATAGGTAAATATAGAATGGTTACTTTATCAGGAGATTTATTTGAAAAATCCGGGTCTATTACTGGTGGTGCTATTCGCAAAAACGGATTGAAATTCTCGCAAAATTCGGACAATGAGTTGGATACATTCAAAGCAAGATTGCGTGAAATGGAGAGTAAGTATTCTTCTCTTTTATCAAAACGATCAGATTTAGAAGCAAAGATGGAAGATGTGAGAGGTAAATATTCTGCATCGACGACTGAATTTAATAAGGCAAAGTTGGAGCTTACAAATCTGGAAGATAGTTTTCAGAGTAATCAGAAAAATATTGATGAAAAAAATGAATTTATTAATTTAACCGAACCGGAAATTGCATCTATAGAAAAAAGCTTGGATAAACTTGAAGAAGAACATATTTTAATTTCTGAAAAAATTACCAATATACAAACTTCTATTGATGAAGTTGAAAAATTAATGAATGATGCGGACTTAAAAGATTTGAAAGAAAAAACAGCGGGTGTTGAAGCTGAAATCAAGCGTTATGAAAAAAATATGGCTGATGCAGAACATGAAATTGATGGTATGCATCAAAGAATTGATTTTATAAAATCAACTATAACAACCCAACAAGATACAATTGAAAAAACACTTGTTTCTAACAAAGAATTAGAACTTGAGAAAGCTAAATTCGCGGAAGAGATAAAGGGATTGAATCTCCAGTTGGAAGAACTTGAAGTTCAGATACAGGAAATTACGGAAAAACTAGGAGAACTCTTAAAACAGCGGGATGAGATAAACAATGATTTGGTTTCTATTGAGACTCAGCGTAATGTAAAAGCTTCTGATATAGAAAAGATTGCAGAGCAGATAGAATCTTTTAAGGCAAGACGTAGAGAGTTAGAGCCTATACTGGAAGAAACTAAAAATATTCTGATGGAATCAGGTGTAAATATTAATGAACTTACGCCGGTTGAAATGTCAATAGAAGAAATTAGTTCCCGTATCCAGCGTTTACAAAAAAGAATGGATGAGATGGGCGCTGTTAATATGAAGGCGTTAGAAGATTTTGAGAATGTTTCTGCAAGGCAAGAAGAACTACAAAAGCAAATTGAAACCCTGAGCCGGGAACGTGAACAAATTTTAGAGCGAATGAAAGGGTATGAGGATTTGAAAAAAGAAACATTCCTCAAAACTTATAGTGTTATAAATGAAAATTTTAAAGATATTTTCCATAAACTTTCTGATGGTGAAGGTACATTAATTTTGGAAAATGAGGAAAAGCCTTTTGAAGGCGGGCTTGATATAGAAGCGCAGCCGAGAGATAAAAAGAAACAAAGACTTGCAGGTATGTCCGGTGGTGAAAAAGCTCTAACTGCTTTATCTTTTGTGTTTGCTATTCAAAAATATATGCCCGCACCTTTTTATGCATTTGATGAAGTTGATGCAAGCTTAGATGGGATTAATGTTGAAAAATTGGCGCACATCGTTCAATCACAGTCTGATTCTACACAATTTATTGTTGTAAGCCATAGAAAACCTATGATAGAATCTGCAAATAGAACCATTGGCGTTACACAAAAAGAAAAAGGTATTTCCAAAGTAACCGGCGTTAAAATTCGTGATTAGAGCGATATTATCAGATCTTTTTTGTAAATATTTGTAAACATACTAACAAAAAAATTAGTTCAGAGGTTATTATTGATTGTATAGGTATGGAGAAATTATATGAAGGTCAATGATATTGATAGAAGTGTTAACTTTGGGTATAACCAGCAATTAAATAAAGAATTAATTTCTAAATGCAAAAATGCAAAACGCAACAAAGAATTTTTAAGTACAGTATTAACTTTGAATAATATAACAAATAGAACAGAAAGGCTAATAAGAAAAGCTGAAAGTGAAAAACGTAATTCTACTGTTGAAAAACTTTCTGATATATTTATAAGATGTAAATTCCTTCTGGCAAATGTAATGGAGGATTTTTTCCCTAAATTAAATTATGCCATGAGAGAAGCAGATTCTTATGAAGCAGAATTAAAAAAACGTAAAATAACTAATCCGGATCACTGGCTTAGTTTTGTTACGACAGGGTTAAGGGTATATGATGATAATGTGGTCATAGAATTTGAACAACCTTTAAATGAAATAAAAAATCAAGAAGAAACAGCCGCAAAACAAAAAGTTGATAGTGGTAAAGAGTTTATAACAAAATATGTACCAACAGAAGAGGCAAAGAAAGGTTTTGCTTCTCTGGGAGGTATGTCAGAATTAAAACAATTATTCAAAGATAGAATTTTAACAGCATTAAAAGATCCAAAACAAGCTAAATTGGATGAAATAGAATATGGTAAAAAAGTTCCAAAAGGTATTCTTTTATACGGTCCTCCAGGATGCGGAAAGACCACTATTGTTCAACATTTATCAACAGAAGCAGGTGTGCCATTGTTGATGCTAGAACCCGGGAAATTAGGTTCTAAATATATACATGAAACCTCTCAAAACATAGATGCAGCGTTTGATTATGCTGAATCACTGGCTAAAGAAAATAAGCCGGTATTGATGTTTATGGATGATGCAGATTCTATGTTGATGAGTAGAAACTCTCAATCAGGGAGTCATACTGAGGAAATGGCATCTTTTTTAAACAGGATACAAAGAGCCGGAGATAAAAACGTTATATTTGTAGCAGCGACTAATAAATATGATTTGTTGGATGAAGCGATAAGAAGTCGTTTTCAAGAACAAATATTTGTAGATCTTCCGGATAAGGATGCAAGAAAATCTATTATTAAATTATTTATGGAACAAAGATTAAAAGGCCTCGAATTAGCAAAGGATGAAAAGGCTCTGGAGTATATTGCGCAAAAAACTGAAAGATTTCCTATCCGAGCTTTAAAAATGATTTCTAATAAAGCATCTATTGAAGCATTAAATGATGGCAGAAGAAATATAAAAGCAGAAGACTTTGATAAAATTATTGCTCAATCTCAAAATATGAGAGTTAAAACAGATATTTATAAAACAAAGAATGATAGACCAATGATAGGGTTTAATAATTATTAAAATCTTATGATGAAGTTTGATTTGGCAAGAGATGCTCTAAGATATCTTATAAAAAAGTATGAAATAAAAGAAATATATATTCCATATTATTTGTGTAATGTAATAAGGCATGCAATTTTTGCAGAAAGGGCTAAATTAAAATTTTATCATATTGATGATAACTTTTTTCCACTGGGTGATTTTTTCAGAAATAGTTATATTTTATATCCGAATTATTTCGGAATTTGTGATAATAATGTCGAGATACTTGAGAAAATGTACTCAAATTTAATTGTAGATAATGTCCATGCTTATTATTCACAACCAAAAGGACTAGCTTCTTTTAATTCTGCAAGAAAATTTGTACCGGAAAAAAATGGAGCGTATCTCTGGTTTAGAGGAGAAAAGAATTATTTTGAACCAAATTTGATAAGAAGAAAAAGATTTGATAATTATCATAAAAAGTTTTTTAAAACAAATTTACTAAGAATTAATATTTCACCTCAAACAATACCTTTTTGTTACCCATATTTGGCTCCCTCTATAGAAGAAGCTGATAAAATAGCTTTTGATTTAATTAACAAAGGATTAAAAATCTATAGATATTGGAATAATCTACCTGAAACTTATAATGAGTATAAATTTTATTCAAGATTAGTTCCAATTCCGTTAGATTGAATTATTTTTCTATTTAATTTCAAAATCAACGCTTGTGTTCTGGTTATTTTCTTTCTTTATGCCTGTTATAAGTTCGTAGATATAAGCGGTCACAAGACCCGTAAATCCGTTAAAGAGGGCACTTATTCCGGCCATTAATATCATAAGCAGTATCATTACGATAATCGATCCGAAACTGCCAAGGAAAAATCTTAAAAAGCCTTGAGTATACGAAGGAATCAACCAGCCAAGCAGCATACTTATAGGAGTATAGACAGCAGAGAATGCCATAAACGAAACAAAACCGATTACGGCACCAAAAATACAGCCTTCTCTTACACTTATTATACCGATTAAATCGTTTTGTTTAAGGTATGCAAGAATAAATGCCGATAAGCACAATATTAATATCATAAAGCTTAAAAAGCTTACATAAGGTATAATTGTTATCAGGCCTAATATTACTCCCGCAAAGGCGCTTAATATAGATAATTGTTTTAGTAGCAATAAATTCATAATATTTTCTCCTAACTAGCCGAAATATATCCCTTTAGTGCAGTGTATGCAGCAACATAAGGGGAGGCCAAATAAATAAAGCCTTTAGTATTTCCCATTCTGCCCTGAAAATTTCTGTTTTGCGTTGCAAGACAGACTTCACCGTCGCCCAAAATTCCGGCATGCACTCCTACGCAAGGCCCGCACCCGGGTGCAAGAATAGCAGCGTTTGCATCTACAAAAATATCAATCAGACCTTCTTTCAGAGCCTGTTTAAATACATCTTTTGAAGCCGGAGAAATTAGCATTCTTACATCCGGATGAACAGTTTTACCTCTAAGAATTTCTGCAACAACTCTTAAATCTTCAATTCTTCCGTTTGTACAGGTTCCTACAAATACCTGATTAACTTTTATATGTTCTAATTCGTCTGCTCTTTTTGTATTATCCACAGTGTGAGGACAAGAAACTGTATGAGGAATATCTTCAGCTTTTATTTCAATTATTTTTTCATATTTTGCATCACTATCAGGAAGAATTTGTCTGAACTTATCTTCACGCCCTCTTTGCTTTAAAAATTCTTTCGTTTTTTCGTCTGCAACAAAGAGTCCGCACTTAGCACCGGCTTCTACAGCCATATTAGCAAGTGTAAACCTTTCTGCCATTGGCATATTTTCAATCGTATCACCTGTAAATTCAAGAGCTTTATAAGTAGCACCATCGGCTCCAATCATGCCAATCAGGTGAAGCATTAAATCTTTGGAACAAATTCCCGGTTTAAATTTTCCGTTTACAACTATTTTATAAGTTGCGGGAACTTTTAACCATGTTTTTCCGAGTGCCATAGCAACCGCAACATCAGTAGAGCCCATGCCGGTTGCAAAAGCTCCCAGAGCTCCTGAAGTACAAGTATGTGAATCAGCGCCAACCAGAACTTCTCCGGGGTTAACAAATGTTTCAATTAACCTTTGATGGCAGACACCTGCTCCGACATCAGACAATACGGCACCATATTCTTTATGAAATTCTCTCAGTACCATATGAGTGTTTGATAGTTCTTTTCTCGGACTGGGGGAAGCATGGTCTATAAAAAGTATTGTTCTTTCAGGATGATTTAACTTAGTTTTACCTAACTTTTTAAACTCTTGGACCGTTAACGGCCCTGTTCCGTCTTGAACGGCAGTAACATCAACTTTTGATATAACAAGCTCTCCGGCATGAACAGTTTTTCCCGCGTGTTCCGAAATAATTTTTTCTGCTAAAGTCAACCCCATATTTTACCCTTTTCTGATTTATAAATGTATATAACTGCCTGATAATAATGTTCCGTATTTATCTTTATGTTTATCTCTTAATATTTCTTATTTACCCCTTAATTCTATCATAATTTTAATGTTTTTGATATAATTTTTTCAAGGGGAGAGATATGGACTGCAGAAAAAAAAGAAGTATCGTGATATATATAATGCTTGCTATAGCTTGCTTATTTTTAGTTTGTTTATCGACAAATTATGATTACGACTTGTTTGCAAGACTTATTGTCGGTGAAAGATTTATAGAAAACGGTATATTACCGATTAAAGATTTTCTTTCGTATACGCCTACACATCCGTGGTATGATCATGAGTGGGGTTCAGGGGTTATCTTTTATTTATTTTTAAAATATTTAGGCCCTGTAGGTTTAATGCTTTTACAAGCAGCTCTTATGTTCTTTACTGCATTTTTTGTTATAAAAACGCAGAGATTGCAAAAGCATGCTTATCCGGTTTCTTTATTATTTATGCTGATGTTTCTGATACTTTTTATGAGGTTGAATTCGGAACTCATAAGATGCCAGCTTTTCAGCTTTATGTTTTTTGCAATGTTTTTATATTTTCTGGAAAAATCAAGATGGCGCGGCTCAAATTTAATATGGCTTGTTCCTTTGATTACAATATTTTGGAACAATGTTCACGGAGGAGTTGTATCAGGTTTAGGGCTTATTTTTATGTATTTTATCGGTGCATTGATTGAAAGAAGACCGTGGAAAAAGTATCTTGCAGTTCTTGTTGTGTCAACACCATTACTTGTTATTAATCCGTATGGTTTAAAATATTTAAGTTTCTTATTCTCTGCAACAACAAAGCATAGAAAGTACATAACTGAATGGTGGCCGTTTTATAAAAGCAGGCATGTTTTATATTATCTTCCTATGAGTATTTACGGAACTTTTGCCTTTATCTTAAATTTTATACAAAATAAAAAAATTGATATAACAAAAACTATCGTACTCGCGGTTACTTTGTATTCAGGATTGGCACATGTTAAGTTGTTATCTCTTACGGTAATTGCTGTATCGGCCCTTTGTTATAACGAAATTTGTAAGACATTTTCTTTTATAAAGAAATATTTAAAGAAATTAGAAAAAAGTATGTATCTTGTCGTACCAGCTTTAGCAGTTTTAATTCCGCTATTTTCTCCGCTTGTCCCGAGAGCGGATTTATATAAATTTCCGTGGTATGAAATAGAATTCTTAAAGATTAATAAAATCAAAGGTAATATTGTAGTTCCATTTAGTTTGGGCAGTTATACATCATACAAACTTTATCCGGATAACTTGATATATATGGACGGAAGGTATGAGGAAGTTTATGACGATAAGGAATTTATGGTATTAAGGAATTTTAATCTAGCAGAACCGAATTGGGATGATATAATCAAGAATTACGATACTGAGATATTGATGCCGCAAAAGACGGCTGATATATATCCGCAATTATTAAAAAATAGAGACTGGGAGCTGATATTTGAAGGACGCATTTGCGGTATATTTGTAAAAAGAGGCAAACGAGCGTTTTCATACTTTGAGCCTGAGTATAATATTGATTATTACAGAAAAACAATGTTTAAACATGGAGATTTCCTGAATGACAACTAATCCTTTAAAATATACTTGCCTTTTTGGCGGCGGAGCTATTCGCGGAATGGCTTATATCGGAACAATCCGAGCTTTAGAAGAACTGGGGATTGAATATGACATTATAGGAGGTTCGTCCGTAGGTTCGGTTATGGCGGCATTAGTAGCCTGCGGGTACAAATCATACGAGCTGGAAAATCTATTTATGAAGGTTAATTTTGACTTGTTTAGAGATATTCATCTTGGAATAGGAAAACCTTTTGCTTTAAGCAAAGGGGAGATTTTTCTTGATTGGCTTAATGAACTATTAGCTAAAAAAGTTGAAACCGTAAGAAGTAAGAATATAACTTTTAAAGATCTTGAAAAACAGCTTGTTATAATTACAACAGATTTGACGAAATTTTGTTGTCAGGAATTTTCACAAAAAGTAACTCCTGATTTTGAAATAGCTCAGGCAATAAAAGTTTCGTCAAGTATGCCTGGCTTAATGGCGCCTTTTAAATACAAGGATTCATATCTTGTAGATGGGGATTTACAAAAGGCTTCTCCAATGTGGCGGCTTTCTAGTACACTTAATGATTCTACAAGCAGAATTCTGGAATTTCGATTAGAAGGTGACTATAGTAAAGATGAAAAGAATCCGATTTCTTATATAAACACTATTTATAGCTGTGTAACAGATATAGCAACTGATTTTGTAACGGAATTGTATGGTGATAATGACAGGTATGATTGTATCAGGATAAATACCGGCGATGTTTTCTTTGCGGATTTTAATCTTAATAAAGACGCTAGGAGAAATCTTATCAATATTGGTTATAACCAGACTATGAAATATTTTAGGGAATTTTTGCCAGACAAGAAACGCAAACTTTTAGAAATTTATTCAAAATTATCAATTTACTTAAAAAAAGCTCAAAAAGGTTTGAAATCGAACAATGTTGAAGAAGTTCAATGGTGGTTTGGTGACATATTTACTTTGTTATGTGAAAATAAAGAAATTGTAGATCCCATAATTTATAAAAAGATTGCAGAGTTAAAAAATGCATTGGTAAAAGGTACTACAACAATATTATTTTTTCATAATTGTTTTAAAGGTGCAAAACGCCTTGATGCGCAGATGAAAGATGTAATTGTATCAATAGATATGCGTATAAGTGATATAAAATTGTATTTACAAAAAGTTGAATTGGATACTCGTAAATAAATTAAAATATTTAGTTTATAATTATTATAATTACTAAAAAGGCTAGTTGAAATGATAAATGATCTTACAAGAGGGGCACCTGTAAAATTAATGCTGTTGTTTTCAGTTCCGCTTTTAATCGGAAATATATTTCAGCAATTTTATAATATAGCAGATATTATAATAGTAGGCAGAACTCTGGGAATGAAAGCGTTAGCTTCTGTTGGAGCTGTTTCACCGTTATTTTTCCTTATAATGTTTATAATTGTAGGTTTAACGAGTGGTTTTTCTGTTATTACGGGTCAACGTTTTGGAGCAAAAGATTTTAATGGAGTTAGACGTTCTGTTACGATGTCTACAATATTAAGTTTTTTATTTACGGCTCTTTTTACAATATTTTGTGCTGTTTTTATGAATCAATTGCTGTTCTTGATGAATGTTCCAAAAGAGATTTACAGCGATGCTTTCTGGTATATTGAAATTGTAGTATTAGGTCTTTTTGTTGCAAATTTTTATAATCTTCTTGCCAATATAATAAGGGCATTAGGAGATAGTTTAACACCTCTTTATTGTTTGATTATAGCATCGGTTTTAAATATAGTGCTTGCATTATTATTCATTTTAAAGTTTGACTGGGGAGTTCCTGGTTCTGCAGTGGCACTGGTTTTATCACAAGCGGTTTCAGGACTTTTATGCATTTGGTATGTAAAGATACATTTTCCCATTTTACATTTAAAAAGGAATGATTGGATTTTTGATTGGAAAAATGATTATAAATTTGCTTTTGAACATTTAAAGGTTGGTATTCCAATGGCAGTGCAATTTGCTATTTTAGGTTTAAGTATATTGATAATTCAAAGTGTTTGCAACACTTTTGGTTCTGATGTTATCGCAGCATTTACTGCTGCACTCAGGATAGAACAAATTGCCACTCTTCCTATGATTTCATTTGGTGTTGCATTGGCATCTTATGTTGCACAAAACTTTGGAGCCTGTCATTTTTCGAGAATAAGGTACGGGGTTAAGAAAGCGTCATTAATAAACGTTGGTTTAAGTGTTTTTATGGCATTTGTGATGCATTTTTGGGGCGGTTATTTTGTAAGAATTTTTGTTGGTAGTGGCAATGAGCATGTTGTAAAAATAGCGCATGATTATTTATTTATTAGTTCATTATTTTATTTCTTTTTAGCACAGATTTTTATCTACAGAAATGCGTTGCAGGGTTTGGGACGAGCAATGATACCGATGCTAGCTGCTGTTGGAGAACTTTTAATGCGTTCTTTTGCTGCTGTTTTTTTAGCTGTACGAATAAGTTATTTTGGTGTTTTTTATGCAGGACCGATAGCTTGGGTAGCAGCGTCTTTAGTTTTAGCAATAGGGTATTATACAACAATAAAAAGATTTATCTATAAAACCCAGCAAAAATTGAGAATGCATAAAGCTGATACGGTATAAAGTTTGATAGAGTATTTCCGGCGGCATATAGTTGTTCCTGAATTCCCTTAATAAAATCTTAATAATTGTTGTGAAAACAACTGTACTATATTTTATTTACGCGCTATAATATTGTTAATGAAGTAGTAGAAAAGGAGTCCTTCGGGACAAAAAAGACAAGGAGATTAAAATGTCAGAATTAACATTAGAAAAACAATCTTCTACAACTGATTTCGTTGGCGGAAAATGGCAAAGTGAAATCAATGTAAGAGATTTTATCCAAAGAAACTACACTCCGTATGACGGAGACTCAAGCTTCCTTGCAGGACCTACGGAAGCTACAACAAAATTATGGCAGGAATGCTGTGATTTGTTCAAAAAAGAACGTGAAAACGGCGGTGTTTTAGATATGGATACAAAAATTGTATCTACAATTGTTTCTCACGGTGCAGGCTATATCGACAAAGACCTTGAAAAGATTGTAGGTCTTCAGACAGATGCTCCGCTTAAACGTTCACTCCAACCGTTCGGCGGTATCAGAATGGCTGAAACTTCTTGCAAATCATACGGCTATGAAGTTGATCCTGAAATTACCGAAATCTTTACTAAATACAGAAAAACTCACAACCAGGGTGTATTTGATGTTTACACTCCTGAAATGAGAGCTGCAAGACACGCTGCTATATTAACAGGACTTCCTGATGCATACGGCAGAGGACGTATCATCGGTGAC
>CALUVK010000031.1 GCA_944324205.1 Candidatus Gastranaerophilales bacterium
TGTTTTTGATAAAATTAATAAAGTTGGACACATTAGTCGGAAATTAAGGGAAAGAGATTATGAAGAAATTTTTATTTATGTTTTTCACTATGTTAATTACGCTCAATTCTGCGCAGGCAATGAGTGTTAATGAATTTATGGACAAGAATATTGCACCGATATCTGATGCGGTTGCAAGATTAATTTTTTTCCCGATAAAAATATGCGGTTATGATGTTCCTTTAATTATTTTCTGGATTTTAATTGCAGGATTTTTCTTTACTTTTTATTTTAAAGGAATCTCAATATGGGGCTTTAAGCACGCGATTGATGTAATCAGAAAACCAGCTGAAAAAAGCCATGAAGGTTTTGGAGAAGTTTCTTCTTTTCAGGCTTTAGCAACAGCTTTATCTGGTACAATCGGAATCGGAAGTATTGCAGGTGTTGCAATTTCCATCTCAATCGGCGGGCCGGGTGCTGCATTCTGGATTTTTGCCGGTGCGCTTCTCGGTATGTCAATTAAGTTTGTAGAAGCAACTCTTGCTGTAAAATACAGAAGATTTAATCTAGACGGCTCTGTTTCCGGAGGTCCTATGCATTACATTGCACACGGACTCACTAGAAAGAAAATGCGCTGGTTAGGTCAGCCACTTTCTGTTATCTATGCAATACTTTGTATCGGAGGCGGTATAACAGGCGGGAATATGATTCAGATTAACCAGACTGCCCATCAAATGGTATTTATAACCGGTGGAGAACATAGTTTTCTGCAAGGTTTCACCTGGATTGTCGGACTAATTGTTGCAATACTTATCGGTATGGTTATCGTTGGCGGAATTAAAAGTATAGCAAAAGTTACCACAATTTTAACTCCGACAATGTGCGTTATGTACATTGTATCAGGTCTGATTGTAATCTTTGCAAACTTTGTAAATATACCTCATGCAATTATGCTGATACTGAAAGAAGCTTTTCACCCGACTGCAGTTGCAGGGGGAATTTTCGGCACAATTATAATAGGTTTGAGACGTTCTGTACAATGTAATGAAGCCGGAACGGGCGCTGCTGCAATTGTTTACGCTACAGCACAGACAAAAGAACCGGTTTCGCAAGGTTTTGTAGCTTTAATTGAAACATTTTTAACAGGTGTTTTATGTTTATTCACTTCTTTTGCAATCATTTTTTCAGGTGCCTGCACACAGGCAACAAAAGAAATCTCCGGAATTGAGCTTGCGTCAAATGCTTTCCAGTCAGTAATTCCGTTTTTCCCGATTATACTTTCTGCAATCGCTATAATGTTTGCACTTTCTACATTAATATCCTGGGCGTATTACGGACAAAAAGCATGGACATTCTTGTTCGGTGAAGGGAAAAAACGCGTTCTTGCTTTTAACCTGATTTACTGTTTATTTATTATAATCGGTTCTGCGATGAATGTTAAATCAGTAATTGATATTACAGATGCTATGATGATTGCGCTTTGTGTTCCGAATATTATAGTTCTTTATATACTTTGTCCTGAAATCAAACGGGATTTAAAAGCTTATCTTGAAAAGCATAAGATGAATTTCATGAGATTTTAATATGCTTTATTTAGACGCCGGGACAACATATTCTAAAATTATAAGTGACAAGGACTGTTTTGAAAAACAGTTCTTGTCTTTCTGCAAGGGGGGGAAATATTATTATATTTTGCCTTCTAACATAATAAAAGCTCTGGGAATATCTCCGGATGCTTCCTGCGGTCACATGTCAAACGCAAATGAGAACGAAATAATCGCATTAGCTCAAGGCGCAAAAAAAAGAAATATCAGTCCTGATGCAACTATTCTTGATTTGGGCAGCCGCGATGCTAAATGGATTAAATTCAGGGGCGGAAAATTTCACGATATGGATTGGAATACGTCCTGCGCAAGTTCTACAGGAGCAACTGTTGAGATGTTATTAAAGTTTTACGGAATAAAAGCTGAAGATTTGAGTTTTCAGGAAGAAAAATTCAACGTGACCTGCGGAATATTCGGAATGGAAAAGATTATGGACGCAATTTCAGAAGGGTATAAGCCTGAAGCAGCTGTATCAAAATTTGTACATGGAATTGCCTTCAATGCGTGGAATTTTTGCAAAAAGCCGGATAAAATTTATCTCTCCGGCGGTTTCTGCGAAAACAAATGCCTTGTAGAATCACTAAAAAAATATTGCGAAGTAGAACTCTTAGGCAGGTTTGTTCTTTGCGAAGGCTTAATATAAAAAGTCTGTATAAATTATCCACATGTTTCTGAATATATTATAACTTAAACAAAATAATAACTTTTTAAAATATAAGCATATGTTTTTTAATTACAACTGGTAAATTTTATTTTCAAAAGTTTTATATCCTTAGGAGGATATCACATGATAAATAAAATTCATTCTATAACTAATACAAAATCATTTATTCCTAAAAAAACAATAGCAGGGATACTGATTGCCGGAAGTTTACTGGGCGGAATACTCACATCCTGTAATAATAAGCCGGATAGTTTTAAAAAAGAAAAAATTGAATGTGTTGCCGCTGATAAAATCACAGATTCAATCTCTGTAAAGACTTTACCCGCAAAAAACAAGCTTCAATTTCAAATCTATCCATATCGAATAAAACCTCTCACGCCTGGAGCTTAGGTAAAAGCATAGGCGCAGGTTTGCTTGGCGGATTAATCGGAGGCTTAGTTGGAATATTCAGAAAAGACAAATCATTTTTAACAACCGGTCCGCAATGCGCTGCTGTCGGAGCTGCAGCCGGGCTATTACTACCAGGTTTAGCTATGGGCGCCATCATTACATTTTTCGCAGCTCTGGTTGGAGGGGCTGCAGGTACAATGTTCTCCGGTGGAAATGATAAAATCGGAAAAGCTACAGCTAGATTATTCGGTATTATTGCAGCAGCTGCCAGTCTTAGTCTGCTATAGATAAAGCCCACCCCCCTTCATGTCTCTATATAACCGATATAGGGCAGATTACGATAATATCCGTCATAGTCAAGACCGTAGCCTACGAGGAATTTATCATCGACTTCAAAAGCATAATAATCAGGATCAATCTCGACTTCGCGCTTAATTTTTTTATCCAAAAGCGAACAGAATTTCAAAGATTTTGTCCTAAAATTATGCCTGATAAAATCCACGAGGAACCTTGCTGTATGGCCTGTATCTATGATATCTTCCACTATCAAAACATTTTTATCGTTCAAATCCGGAAGTGATATATCGACAGCATTAACTTTACCTGTGGATGCAAATCCGGAGCCGTAGCTTGAAAGTCGTATAAATTCCATTCTTAAAGGCATTTTGAGATGTTTGGATAAATCAACCGTAAACATCACAGAGCCTTTTAAGACGCAGATTAAATACAATTCTTCGCTGCCATAATCTTTATTGAGTTTTTCACCCAAAACCCTTATCGACTTCTGGATTTCTTCTGCTGTAAATAAAACCTTTAAATCCGCTTCCGTAATCATTTTCATATTATATTACCTCTAAAACATGCGTCGGTTTTGCTCTCACTCCAATTTTACTGCTTAACCCGACTCCTAAAACCCATAAAACTTCTTCTTTATTACACAGCAATAAAATCCCGTCTCTATTATGCTTTGCAACCCCTTTAGCGTTCATATATTTCTTTAATTTCATAGAACCAGTCATTCCAAAAGGTCTTATTACATCTCCATCATGCCTTGTACGCAGTATAAGAGGGAATTTAACTTCTGATAAATCCACATACGCAAAATTTGAAGTAGCTTCAGGGAATACAAAAATATCTTTATCAACATATTTTTTTATACTCAAAGTTTTATCGCCGATTTTATACTCGCCTTCCCCTGCAATTAAAACTTCCTGTTTTAAATCAACAACTTCTGATTTAACTTTTGGAGGAATTGTCTCAATGATTTTATCGTCAGCATAAAGCCAGAGGGCAGAAGCCAGAGACTTTGTACTCCCGTTTCTCTGATTAATATTGGCTTCTATAAAATCAAAAAGCTCGTTGATTTTTTTGTAATCATAATCGAGTTCTAACGTCTGGATATATTCATGTAAAAAACGCATTTTTACTGGTGTTGAAAGTTTTTTGTATTCAGCCGAAATAATTTTATCATCCCTGAAAATATTCGGTCTTATTGTCTTCAAATACTCTTCTATAATCTCATTATCGCTTAGAGCATTTGCAGAAAGCGTATTTAAGGCATCTTTTACCCCTTCATTAATTTTTTCCAATGCAGGAATAACATTTAAACGCAGGTAATTTCTTGTATAGGCGGTATTTGAATTAGAAGAATCATTATTCGGGGTCAGATTATTTTCATTGCAGTAATCAACTATTTCGGAGCGTTTTGTCTTTAAAAGCGGGCGGTAAAAATACCCCCTCTTTTCCGAAATACCTTTGAGCCCTACAATACCTGTTCCTTTTATAATTCTATATAAAACCGTCTCGGCATTATCATCCTTATTGTGGGCAGTAAAGACTGCATCCGCGTCAAATTCTTCATATGCTTCTTCAAAAAACTCATATCTTGCAATTCTTGCTTCGTTTTCCGTTTTCTTTAACCCCTTAGGAGCCTCTTTGACATAAAACTCAAACCCTTTCGAAGCAGCAAAAATACGGCATATTTCCTGTTCCCGTAAAGACTCTTCCCCGCGCCAGTTGTGATTAAAATGCGCGGCAGCAACAATTAAATCTTCAAACCCCGGCAATTCTTTAATTTTAGACATGATATCAAGAAGACACATTGAGTCATACCCGCCGGAGAAACCAACTACAATGGTTTTATCCTGCAGATTGTACTTTTTCATAAAATCCGCAACTCTTGTGACTAAATCTTCCATTTTATACGCACTGCCCCTGAATTCCGTGTTTTATTTCGACAGCATCTACGCCAAGCTGGTCAAGAGCTTTCATTGCAAGAGATTCCGGCTCATCAATTATAGCAAGCAATAAATCTACAGCCTCAATCTTTTGTTTATTAGACTTCTTAGCAGAAAGCCATGCTTTTTCAAGAACCTTCTTAGCACGCTTTGTGAATATAATTTCTTTATCAAAATACTCATTGCCATACCCGACAAGGTTTTCAACGACTATACGGGCATCTTTCATCGTAATCTCGAGGTCATTTAAAACTTCAAACGCTCTGCTTGTACCCTCTGCAATAATTCCAAGAAGAAACATTTCCGTTCCTACAATATTGCGCCCTATTCTTCTGGCTTCTTCCTTAGCAAGCTTCATTATTGTAAGTGTTTCCGGCATCTGTTTTTCTATCGGTTTTAAAATATCACCTGAAAGCTTTTCGGTATTTATACCAAGAGATTTGATAATATCATACGCCAAACCTTTTTTAGTCTTTAAAACACTTAGAACAATGTGCTCAGGGGTAATTACGGATGAGCCAAGTTCTTTAGCAGTCTGAAGCGCTGAATTCATCATTAGGAAGGCATTTGGAGTAAATATAATCTTTTTCCCTTCGTATTCAGCCTGCCTTGACTGCTGTTCCGCGAGCTTTTCTTCGAAATTTGTACTGTTTAAACCATAATTATTAATAGTTTTTACAAGTTCACTGTCTGCATTTTCCAGAATTGAAGCCATAATCTGCTCGGTTCCTAAAATTTCATATCCTTTAGCCGAAAGCTTAGAAACAGCTCCGTCTAAGACACCAGCTAGAGCCTCTCCTTCATAAATTGATTCAAAGCTATTGTTTTTAGCTTCATCTTCCAATGCCTCCGGATGCTCCAAACGCTTAATTTTACGCTGCACAAGTTTTGTTAAAATATCACGCGAATTATATACATCAAAATCAAAATGATTTAAAACCGCCTGAATATTTGAATTTTTATCAGATATCACAGAAAGAAACAGGTGTTCAAAAAGAATATTTGTGTTACCGGATTTGCTTGCCAAATCAAGCGTATGTTTTAAAATATCTTTAAAAGAATGGCTAAAATGGATATTGTCTTTATGTTTGCCTGTCTTTATAATATATTTTTCAACTTCAGCTCTGCAAGCTTCGGGAGTTACCCCGTACATTCTAAATAATTTTAAAGAAACACCTTTTGCTTCAATTACAAGTGCCAGAAGCAGGTGTTCAGGCAAAACTTCATTGCACCCCATACCGCTTGCTAATTTTTGGGCTTCGCTTACTACATTAACCGCTCTTTCCGTAAACCTTTCAAACAAAACTATTCTTCCTCATCTTCTAATGATTGAATATACTCGCAAACTCTTTGAAACTCATCTTCATCATCAATTGTCTGGAAATAGCAGTCTTCGCCTTCTTCAACGTATTGCATAACAATAACTTCTGCTTCTTCTTCACCCTCTTCCTCAATCGGCAAAAGCAGTGCATAAGTTTTTTCTTCAAAATCAATTACATCATAAACTTCACATCTAACGATTTCACCATCATTGTCAATGATTTCCACATACTGTTGTTCGTTTTCTTCACTCATAATCATTTCCCTAAATATTGTTCTAGTATCACACAGGCACTTTCCATATCTACAAGGCCCTTATTTTTTCTGAAATCGACTTTTCTTGAACGAAGCCTTTCTTCGGCTTCTTCGGAAGTCAGTCTTTCATCTTCTAATATTATATCAAAACCAATAATTTTTTGTGAAAATTCTATACAATCTTTAGCCTGACTGCCTTTTGAGCCATCCATATTAAGAGGAACTCCTACCACAATCTTTTCAACTCTGTTTTCTTTCGCAATTCTAATGATTTCTTCAAGCGCTTTTTCTTCCGGCATTCTTGAGATAAAAGAATGCGGTGTTGCAATAACCCGAAGATAATCGCTCAGGGCAATTCCAATCCTTTTAGTTCCGACATCGAGAGCCATAACTTTATGCATTATCAACCCACCTTGCTTCTATACTCGATATTATCATATCAAGCTGTAACAGCTGAAAATCATCAACTCTTGGCTGCATTCTTTTTTCAAAAATATTAGAAGCTTTTCTTTGGTTTTTCAAAATATAGCGTTTTCCTACATAATATTCATAAATACTTTTTCGTACAATATTTGTTAAAAATGCGTAATTAGATCCTAACGAATAAAGTATTTGAGCAAGTTCTTTATCCCCTTTTAGATAACGCAGATACGCTGAAATATTAAATGTAATTAATTTATAAGCAAGCTCTTTTGCTGTATAAATACTATCGAAATTATCCGCAATAAATTTATCTAAATCGACATTGAAATTATTTGATTTAAATTCTGCTGAAAGTTTATCAATAAATATTTTGAATTCTTCCGAAGTAATTTCATCAAAAAACCAGTTCTGCACATAATCATTCAGACAAAGCTTATCAATATCTTTCTGATTTAATTCTTTTTTGTCAAGATTAATTTCCGGTTTTTCAGGCTCAATATCCAAAAGAATACTCTGCCAGCAAATATACTCATACGGTATAGGCTCATTATTGATATGAGAAATCTCTTCAGCCTGTCTTAAAAGATATTTTACAAACCCCGGGCTGACTTCATACTTTTCCTGATAATTATAGAATTTATCAACTATTTTATAGAAATCTCTCTCTGTCATAGTATTAAATCCAAACGAATCTAATATTCCGTATCTCGGATTAATTACAATTGCAAGAAACTGGAGTGATTTATTTTCTCTTATACGTGAAAATATTATTGCCATATTCCCATGCCCATCAGGAAAAGAAACATAAGTCTTATAAGGTTTAGATTCTTTTAAAATATTTTTATAGAACTCTTCTGTTTTATCTACCCTGATTCCGCCCATTTTGAGTTCTGAAACTGCTTTGCTAATTTTTGCCTGTATACTTTCAGGTGCATACGTTTTTGCATTCTCTAAAGCATGGTATGCAAGCTGCGATTTTGAACGCCCGAGAATATCCAGCGCAGTATTTCCTACTTCCGTATTCATATAAAAAATAAAAACCGGAATTAAAATATTAGCCAGGGCATCATGTGAATAATCTTCTTCTAAAGACTTTATAAGAATAATTTTATCATCATCATTAATTGCATTTAAAAAGTCCATAAAATCTATCTGGGCTTCAGGGTTCATTATGGCTGTATCAAGCAGTTCTTTTGTTTCCTTGTTTATAAGCTCATTAAACTGTTCAAAATATCCGCTTATAACATCATAGTCAATTTTGTTCCCTAAATCCTTGAGCATATTAAATGCAATCATTTTCACATGGTCATTATATTCAGGCGATTTAATTACATCCCATAGTTCATTATTAAGAGTTTCCTTATCAATTAATTCAGTCAAAAGCCAGCAGATTAAAAGAGCTTTCTGTTCCGGCGCATTAACAAGTTCTTTTATTAACACTTCCAGTACAGTTTTTTTATCTTCAATCATTTTTAATTCAGTAAGTAATGCTGAATTTGGCTGTGCAGAAGTAGCTAATGCCGTAATTGTAGCCAAAACCTCCGCTTTTATCTGGATTTTATTCATAAAAAACCTCAAACTCTCTTCTCTACAAATTGTAACGTAAAAATCAGGTTTGTGCAATATAAAATTTTATATAAAAGCTATTATAGAAATAATTTGGCTACTAGTTATCTAAAAGACGTTATAATAAAATTTCTAGTCTAATTTAATGAAAAATATGTATTACTGTTGACTATAAAGCCATAAATCTTTTATTATAAAGGCAAGATGAAAAATTATAAGAAAAAGAAAAAAGAATCTTTTTTTTCTAAATTTGTTAATTTCATATTAACAATTATTGTAGCTTGCGCTATTGGTTCACAAGTTTGTACCGCCGCAAATAATAACTTAAGGATTGCACAAGTAAGTGATGCACATTTTTCATCTTTTGAAGAAAATACTTCATATAAATTCCTAAAAAAATCAGGCGAACTATTAGATGACGTTATTTTCCAAATTAATACATCAGGACCTTATGATTTTATAATTTTTACAGGAGATTTAATCAATAAACCTAAAGTAAGCGAGCTTGAAAAATTTATAGAACATTCAAAAAACCTCATTTATCCTTGGTATGCAATTGACGGAAATCATGATATAAGCATTGACGGACCTCTTACAAAAAGTCGATTTCTTTCTACTCTTGCAAATGTAAATGAGAATATGAACCAGAAAAATATATATTATGCATTTACGCCCAAAAAAGGTTTTCGTGTAATTTGTCTGGATTCTATTATAGATTATAAATTAACATCAAATGGAGAAATTTCAAATGAACAATTTTTGTGGTTAAGAGAAGAATTAGATAAACACGCAAAAGATGTTATAGTTTTATGCACACACGTACCTATTATAGAACCGTATTCTAGTCCAAATCATCAAATGGAAAATGAATATGAAGTCAGAAAATTGTTAAAAACTCATAAAATGCCGCTTATTGTCCTTCAAGGCCACTATCATGCAGTAAAAGTAAAACAAGATGAGAACATGCTAGTAATTTCCTGTCCATCTTTAGTAACATATCCTAATGCGTTTAGAGTAATTAATATTCATTCAAATAAAAAAAGAACTTTGGTAGACGTATATTTAAAAGAAACAAATTTAAAAGACATTCAGTCACGTTCCAAATTGAGGCTTTTCGGTTCAGAAAGATTATATGGAGATGAAACCGACAGGAATGCTACATTTGAGTTAAAAAATAATGGAGAATAATAATGGACGAATTTAAAATCAAATTTAGAGGTGTAAGAGGAAGTTATCCTGTTGCGGACAAAGATTTTTTGAAATACGGCGGGAATACTGCCTGTATTGAAGTTCGCGTCGGCGGACATTTGATTATACTTGATGCCGGAACAGGCTTAATAAGCCTCGGAAATGAGCTTATGCAAAAGTATATTGAATCAGGAACAACAATTACTGATAGAACACCTGTAAGATGCACAATTCTTCTAAGCCATATTCACCTCGACCATATTCAAGGGTTTCCGTTTTTTAGACCCTGCCATCTTGCTTCTACAAAAATGTGTATGCTTGGCGGCGTAAACTATAATGAAACATTAGAGCAGGAATTAGCTAAACTTCTGTTTACTAAATCTTTCCCGCTTGATTTAGGCGATATTGCTGCGGATTTAAAAATAAAAGATTTGAATGAGACGAATTATATTATCTTTAAATCCGGCGAAATGCCAAAAGTTGTGAGAGTAAATGAATTAAAAGAGGGGGATTACACAGACGATGATGTTGTAATCACCTGCTATAAATCATACGCGCATCCACAGAATGGTGTTTTTGTATACAGGATTGCATATAAAGGTAAAACGTTGGTTTATGCTACTGATAAAGAAAGCTATCCCGGCGGAGACAGAAAACTTGTTAAATTCGCAAAAGACTGCGATTTACTCATCCACGATGCGCAGTATTCTACAGAAGATTATCTGAGTATTTATGTACCTAAACAAGGTTTTGGACATTCAACATTTGAAATGGCACTCGAATGCAAGCAGCAGGTAGGAGCAAAGAAAATGGTATTTTTCCATTTTGACCCTGGCTACAATGATGAAAAGCTTGATATGCTTGCAGAAGAATATGCGTCAAAAGATGCAATTATGGCATATGAAGGTTTAGAGCTAAACTTGTTATGAAAAAAATAATTTCTGTATTTATATTATTAACATTAATTTTTTGCTCCGGTTACAGAAAACCTTACAAATACACAATAGATGCAGAAAAAGATGCTTTCTATCACAATAATGTAGGGCTGAATTACTTAAAAGATCGGATATATTATGCTGCCATACAGGAATTTAAAATTGCAATACAGCTGAGTCCGAATACTCAGGCAACTGCTATATTCAAAAATAATCTTGGAGAAACATATACTTTTATTGGTTATCCTGATATGGCAAGAATTTGTTTTGAAGATGCAATCAAACTCTACGGATTAAATTTTAAATATTATATTAATCTTATTCAGTGTTACAAACAATTGGGAATTATAAAAACCAAGATAACGGAATTTTCAAATACAAAAAATCCTTACGAAAAAATTCAACTTGGGCTATTATATATTGAATCCGGAGAAGTTAGACGCGGTGTAATTGTTCTTGACGAATTTTGCATGGAAGAACCAGATTTACTTATTACACCTGCTGTCCGGCAATATTTAAAGGAAGTTACTGAAACAAAACTGTAATCTATTTAAATAAAATAGTCATTGTATGCTGTATTTTTTCATTTATAACACCAGCAACTTTTCCATAAGGTTTATTTTTTAAAAGCGCAGTAGATACAGTTTCGCGAGCCCTTTCTTGGGATAGACCAATTTCTGTGAAAAGTTCAAATGCATGTTGAAAAACTCTTTTTAAATCTGAATCTTTTACAATAGACAAATCAGCTTTCAGACGTCTGGTTATACTAGCAAATAACGTATACGCTTTTAATGCCGGAGTTTCTTGTTTTAAATATTCATCATGCGGCAATGTTAGAGATAATAAACGAAGCTCTGGGCCTGTTAAAAGTCCTCTAGAATTTATTCCAAATCGTTCTTCCCCCTGTTTATTAATATAAACAAAAGTTACAACATCATCAAGATTGCTATGAGGTCTGTACTTTGGGCAACTATCTAATAAAGATTTATATGCGTCTAAATCCTTTTCTCCTTGATTATCTAACTGTAAAGACAAAATTTCCGCAACACCATCATCAAATTTAAGCGGATTCGATATTACGTTTTTATAACCATTAAAATTAATATTACTGTTTATTCTATTTATCTGCATAGTATTTATACTAAAACATGTAAAATTTTTTTTTGCTATTAATCTAAAAATATTTTATAATAAACTTATGAATAAGAAAGCTGTTTTTGCAGGTAGTTTTTATCCTGAAAATCCCGATGAACTGAATATTTTGCTGGATTCTTTTAAGGAAGATACAGCTGTTGAATATAAATCAAAAGCTGTTATAATTCCGCATGCCGGATATATATATTCCGGTCATGCGGCAATGGCCGGTTTTCAGTACTTAGAACCAAGCGAAAATATTTTTATTATAGCCCCATCGCACCATGAGAGTTTCAACAATATAGCACTTCCCGAATATACATATTTTGAAACACCTTTAGGAAATATTGAAGTCAATAACAGATTAATTACAGAAATCGCAGAGAAATTCCCCTGTATAGTTGCGGATGAGGTCTTTGAAAAAGAACACTCTGTTGAAGTTCAGCTTCCGTTCCTGCAAAATCTGTTTTATCCCCAGAGGCAGAGTGCTGTAGATTTTGTAAAAAACTTGAAAAAGCTCGGGAAGAAAATCAGAATTGTACCGGTTCTGACAGGCAATTGCGATTACAGATTGATTTCAGATTTAATTTCAACCTATTGGGAAAATTCATCTTTTGTAATTTCATCTGATTTAAGCCATTATTACACACAGGAGCAGTGCAGGCAGATTGATACATATACAGCAACTATTATAGAAACCGGCAAACTTGATTTTTTTGAACAAGCTCAAGCCTGCGGTTTAGCCGGGATTAAGGGGCTGGTTGATTTTGCAAACAACAATGACTGCTCGCTTATAAGAGCAGAAATGTACAATTCAGGAGACATAAGCGGGGAAAAAGATAAAGTTGTAGGTTACGGTTCCTGGTTTTTGTATGAAAATTCAAGAAATGATTTTATTGAAAAATATTATTCAAAATATGTTCTTGAAACAGCCAGAAATAGTATTGTTTATGCTATTAATCAGGAAGAATATATTCCGCG
>CALUVK010000032.1 GCA_944324205.1 Candidatus Gastranaerophilales bacterium
GATGTAAGAAAATGATTTTTCCCTTTTTTAATCCCTTTTCCCTTTTTCCGCTTGAGTTCGACTCAAGCTTTTTTTTAGGTCCGGTCAGAATAGAATAAAATACTTGATTATAATGAAGTTTTCCGGAGAAGAACCTGTTAAGTTTTGTAAATATTTCTTTAAAAAACCTAAAGTTTTTGTTAAATATGCCGTAAATCAAAATATAAGGAGTTATATCATGTCAGAAGATTTTAAAATTGAAAAAAACGAAACAACAAATCAAGAAAAGCCTGTCAATAACGAAGCTAATCGTGTGATTGATGAAGCTAACTATAGAATACATGCCCCGAGAGAAAGTGGACCAACTGCGGTGGGGAAGGGCGGAGACCCTCTATTCAGAAGAATTAGAGCTTCTAAGGATCAATTACTTGAACTTATTGAAGAAACTCAAACTGTTCAAGATTGGATTCAAAGAGAAACGTGTAATAATGTAGCTCTTTCTTGTTTGGATAATGAAAATTTGAAAGAAATTTATTATGAGATTAAAGATGGGTTTGGTGAATATGGCAAAATTTCTTTAATGGGGTTTAAAACTCCGTCAGGTGTTGAAATTCCAAGACTAAAAGTATATGATACTAACGGAGAAGTTTTAGAAGTTTTAACCGGACCTATGGCAATGGATGAATTAAATAAGCGAGCTTTGGCATATAGAGAATCTTTGAAAGTATATGAAGAAATGCCTGTTAATGGGGATTCTGTTACAGGAATAATTCCGGATTATTCGGGCAATCCGGATGATTATGTTACTTAGTTCCCTTTTTTAAAACAATTCCATTTAATTTACAAAAAGATGTAAGTATGGCAAGTTCTTCTTTTATTTTCTTTTGAAGATGTGAGTGATTTTGAACTATACTTACATTTTTTGCCAGTTGAAACATTCTAAGTGATGATTTTATATAATTTATCCGTAGTGAAGATTTTGGTAATGCCAGTTCTTGATAGAATTTTGCATATAAAATATAATCTTTTACCAGTATATTTTCGAGATTAAATTGTTTTGCTATGAATATAGATTTTTCTATATACACTTTTGCAGACTCAAAATCTTGTTTTGACATATATATTTCACCAATGAGTCTGTTAAACAGGGCAATGAAATAATAGTTATTTATATTTGGCCCCTGAGCAATGTCTAATGCCTTTGATGCAATATCCAGTGCAAATTGTGTACCGCTGGTTACAAGTTTAATTTCTGCGATTAGATACCAGGATAGTAATACACCCGTTGCAACCTTTTCTTTTGCAAAATATGCGACTTGTTCTTCAAGAATTTCCAAAGCTTTCTTTGTTTCATTTTTATCTTTGAGGATTTTTGCAAGCAGCGTTTTTAATATATTTTTTGTAAAATTATCATTGACATTATTGGCATATGATACTACGTTAAATAATTCTGTATAGAGACTTGCATAATCTTTACTTATAAATTTATTTACAATATCAATAAAATTCCAGCGTGAGACAGAAAAAGAATCCATATTATCAAGAGAATATTCTTTTAAAATATCGTCTAGTATATTTTCAGAAGTTTTTAGATCTCCTTTTACAGTATTTGCAAAAGCTAACGCTAAGTGTGCTTTGCATAAAAGTAGTTCATCTGAAATTTGATTTTTTTCGATTATATCAAATATCAATTTGATGATATCAAACATTCTGCTATCACCTTGTAGTGTCAATGCTTCTGCTAATTCAAAATATATTTCAAGCCATATATCATATAAATCTCTAATAGAGATTACTTGTGTATTTTTTCCTTTCGCAAGATATCTTTCAAATACTGGCATAATTTCAGTATCTATAAGATTAATAACCTGGCCATAATTCCCGAGCTTGACTAATGGACAAACCTGTCTTGATTTTACTAAAGTTCTTTCAAGCTCCATATCTTCTGGAAGTTTGTTCAAGACACTGTCTGCACATTCAATAGCACCCCAATAATTGCCACTCTTCATTGAAGAAGATGCAAGATAACCCAATAGTTCTATATGTTCATAATCTTCATCATCGTCAAGCATCATTATAGCTTTTTGTAAATATTCAAATGCTGTTTCATGATTGATAGGTTCTAGAAGTTTTCCTACTCTTGTATATATATTTTTCTTTATCTTTTGATAATATGGACCGTTTTTATTTTCTATCAATTTTAATGCTTGTTTCTGTGCAATAATATACAGTCCAATATCTCCTATATATGCAGCTTGTTTCATTAACAATGTCCAAACTTCAAAAGCTTGTTCATTATTTTTTAATTTTTGAACTACATAACCAAGCAAAGCAATAGAAGATTGTTTATACATACTCAGATTTTCATATAAAATATTCAAAATTTCTTCAAAACAATCATCATTTTTTACAATTGAAACAATTGTTTTCCAGATATCATTGCTTTTAAACTCAAACGATAAATTATTTAACTGGTTAATAAATCCATTTTGTACAAGGACTTCTATACTTTTTTCGAATTCTTGTGAAGAATTATTATCAAAATGTTCAAGCATTGCAGGATAAAATTTCACACCTAATACAGACATCGCAATTAGAAGCCTATATGATTTTATATCTTCACGTTTAAGAATACTTAAACGTGCATCAATGATGTCTTCTAATGAATTATATGCAACAAATTTTAACCTATTTCTCAAAATATCTTTATATAAGAAGACAAATTGTTCTACAATTGCTGGATTACCAGACGAAATTTTAACAACGTGCTCTATAAAATTTTCATCGACTACAATATTATTGTATTGACTAATTTGTGCTTCTATTTGGGTTTTAGTAAATGGAGCTATCGTAAGATCAATATAATTTTCTGCAGTTAATTTGGGAGATGTTATGCAGCCCATACCCGGTTTTACTATTTTGGAGATAAGTATAAACTTACATCTTTCCAAAATGTAATCATCTTTTAAAAGTTCTTGCAAAAAATCAAATGACATTCCGTCAATGTTTTCAAAATTATCAATTATAAATACGGCTTTAATTTTTTCTATAATTGTTAAAAATACTTTCTTCATTATCTGGAACATTTTTGCTTTATTGAAATAAATATTTTCATATTTATCTAAATTTTCCGGATAAAGAAAATTTAATAAATCTAAAATTTCTGTATTAGATAACATGGGAAAATCTTGTTTAAAAAAACGAATTGAGTTTTTCTTAAGCTGTAATGTGTCAGGACAAAAATTATTAACATTAAAAAATGTTAATAATACATCTTGAAAATATCCAAAGGGTGATAATTGTGAAACTTGTGTACAACATCCAAAAAGCCAAATAAGTTTTGCATTTTTTAATTCATTTATTGTATATCGTAATACCAGATTTTTGCCTATACCGCTTTCACCATTTATTGTAATTATAGTTGAGTCGGCATTTTTTATTGCATTTAAGAGTTTTGCTTTCACTTTTTGTTGTGAACTCTTCTCTGCATTGTATTCAGGTTTTGTATCAAATTTTTTTTGGACTTGAATAAACTCTCCACCGCATTTCCGACAGAGTTTTGCATCCGGTAAATTAGCAGCACCGCATGCAGGACACAATTTTAGTAAAACATTGTGACAATTGTGACATTCAGTAGAAGTGATAAGATTGATTGTCCCGCAATTTTTACAAACCGAAGCCACTTTGGTGCCGCAATATTTGCACTTCAAAGAATCTTCTTCAATTTCTTTTTTACATTTGGGACATTGCATAAAACGGTTGTCCTTTTACTAAACTACTGCAATTATTTCACTTAATGCTTCTATTACATTATTTTCACTCATTTCCAGCTGTAATGCAATTTCTGATACAGAAAGATTATCTTTATATTTTAACTCATAAACTTTAACAATATTTAGTTCTGGGCGTTTCCGGTCGAGTTCACTTAAATCTTTTATTATTACATCAATGTCAATATCTTCAGTATTTTTATCTGGGATATAATTGAATACAGAATAATTGACCGCTGTATCATTTATTGGAGTTTTGTCATTTTCTTCTGAAAGTAATTCTTCTCCTGTTGTTTCATTTATGTCATTTATTTCTAAATCCGTATCAATTGATAAAGTAGGGTTTTCTTCTAACTCCAAAGATGTATCAGAAAATTCTTCCAGAGAATCAATATTACCGACGTCTTCTGTGAGATTATAATCCATATTTGATTCTTCCAACACTAATTCGTCGCCGGCTACTGCATCAGAAAATTCTAAAGGTTCTTCTAGAGTATCTGAAGTATTTGTTTCTTCATTGTCAAGTGTCTCCGGTAATTCTGACAATGGACTTTCCGTTTCTGTTAAGTTTGTAATATCTTCATCATTTTCTTCATTTAACGAGATTTGATCCAGTACATTACCATTTGTTGCATTATTATCATTGTCGTCATTATCTATCAAAGGTTCTTGAGTCTCAATTATATCAGATTCTTCTAGCAAATTATTTATGTCAGTATTTTCGTCTAGTTCATTAAAACTCAATTCTTCTGTGGCAGGTTCTGTTTCATGAATATCAATATCATCGTGTTCTACAACAGAGTCTGTTATTTCTAATTCTTCATCTGATTCATCCGGATTGCTAATTTCTAAAATTTCTGAATCAAGTTGATTATTTTCGTTAGAATCAGAGACCAAATTTTCTTCAACAGTATCAATTATAGTATCTTCTGGTTCAACCAAATCCAAATTTAAAATATCATCAGATTGCATCTCAACATTTTCTGTATGATCTATTGGTAATTCTGTAGAATCTGTCTCAATAATATCAGAAGCATCTTTTTCTTGAACAAATTCTAAGATATTGGCAGATTCATCTTCTTCAAGATTATTATCGTTTTCTATTTGAAAATGAATATCTTCTTCTTCTTCTTCTTTCGTGTCTACTAAAAAATCATTTTTATCTTCTTCAATTTCTTCATCAAGAACATTTTTTGAACTATCTTCTAATTCTTTATTAAAATCAGTATTATCATCTATATCCAGAATCTCAGACTGATTAATAGGTGCAGTGTCAGAGAATTCAATCATTTCATCAACAGAAATTGTGTTGATGTCATTCTCTTCTAAATTCTCCGGCATAACAAGTTCTTCTTCAAGTGGTTCTGTAGTACTAAGTTCATTCGTATCAGCCGGAGGTTGTTTTTTGTATTCAGTTTCAGGTTGCTTAACCTGTTCATAAGAAGAATTAATCATCTTATCAATAAGCTCTGTATTAACTGTCCTTCCTTCCGAAATGGCATTTTGTAATGTTTTTGAAGGTTTTTCTTTATGAATATTTAATTTTTTAGGAACTGTTATTATAGATGTTGATATAACTTTTTCTAAATATGCTTTTATAACACTTTCGTTGCTGATAGAATTGATAATTACTTCTGAGTGGGAATAAACATCATCAATAATATCATCCAGAATGGTTTCATTTCCTGGGAATTTCTTGTGTTGTTTTACGAGGTTTTCTATAATACTGTAATATTTATTAGTCTTTTCCATAACGCTCTCTTTATTTAACTTATAAACGAATTATTAGTACAGGATTTCCTTGCAACTTACTAAATGAATTTGTATTCATACTCAAATTCATAGCAAGTGCTTTATCCACAGTTTGTTTTATTAATTGGTCAACAGATTCTTCACCACTTGAAGTTATAATATCAACTGTTTCGAATTTCTTATTTTCATTATTGAATTTGATTTCTACTGCAATTTTATTAGTTAATGGAGGTTTATTTAATAACAGTAGTTCTGTTTTTAAATTAAGTTGTATTATTTTCCCTAGTTTAACCAGATAACGCTTAGCTGAACTGTTTGAAGCATAACCAGCCGGAACTTCCCAATCAACTTTTAAATTTGATACAAGAATTGAAGCATCCAAATTTTGTTCTATTGATGGTATTGAAACAGAACTTGCTTCATTTCCGGACGAAATAGGTTCTGCGCTATTAACAGATTCTACAGGCATTGCCTCCTGAGCAGTTTCAGGTTTATCAATCTTTGGAGCACTATCTTCTGTATTTGCTTCTGCAATAACATTGGTTTGAGAATCTTCTTCAAGAGTTGCCTGTGGCATAAATTTTGTATATCCAAAATATCCTGCAGCACCAAGAACAACAAGTAATCCAATTATAGTAAGAAATTTAGCAGAACCTCCGGACTTTGCTTTTTGCATTGGTATTTCATTTTCATTATCATCTTGATCTTCTGATGTTTCATCAAATAATGCCGCTATTTGTTCTTTATTATTACCGGTCGAATTTTCTTCCGCACTTGGAACATTTGTCGTCTGTTGCTCAATTCCCTCGTTTTCATCATCATGTAAAAGTTCTTCATATGTATCATCAATTGAGTCAATACTTGGTGTTGTTGTAGTTGTAAACTCAAAAGAATCATCAACTTGTTCGTTAATTACTTCTGACGGTTCTGAGACATTTTCATCTTCCGTTTCATCAATAACAATTTCTTCAATTTCTTCAGATACATTTTGATTGCTAAATGGTTCTTCTGCTTCATTTTCGAGAATATTTTCTTCAGAAGAATCTTCCACAACTAATTCATCAGCAAAATTTTCTTCGATTTCAAGATTATCATTTGTTTCTTCATTTACAGCCAATTCTTCCAGTGTATCTATATTGTCGCTATCTTCTAAAAGGTTTTCATTATCTTGGGTTAAATCCAAAGTTAAATCATCTGAATCCATGTTTATCGCAGCTTCAAAATCATCACTCGACGAAACTTCTGCGGTTTCTTGTTTAGGAACTGATATAAACTGGAATATATATTTAGCCTTAGCGGCTTTAGCAAGTCTTAAACGTCCTTCTTCTGAAGCTATAAGTTTTCTATAGAAATCATTTTTATTTTCAATTTTACCGTCAAGATAGTCAAAAATTTCTTTTTCTTCTACATTGCAAGGATCATCTGTATTAAGAATACGTGATTCTATATCATAAAATGATACAAGAGCTGTTTCTTGTATTACATATACATTATCCCTAATGTTTGATTTATCAATATTTTCCGGAATGATAAAACCAACCGTTTCCGCCCCGGACAAATCAGGTGTAACTTTGATAAACATATATGCTAAGGGTAGAAGATTGTTATCAAAATGACTCTTCGGAACATTTAAATTATCATCGTTAAAAAACAGCCTTACATCAATATAAGAATTATTTATATAAATATCTGAAATATCTATATCCTCAAGGACATTTCCTATGTTATGAAGTCCTGATGTAGTATCAATATTATATTGTTCCGTGTCAAAATATTTGGCAGCAATGTTTGCAGCAACTGCATTTGCGACTGCCCTATTTCTGGTATCTGCATTATCAATAATTTTACATATATTGCGCGCAAGCTCTAAATCTCTGTCTTCTATTAAAAAATTATCAGTATTCACCTAACACTCTCCCATACTATGCTTAATATACCATATTATTAAAAAAAAATCTACACAAGTACATGCAGTTTGACTATTTTAAAAAGATTATTAAATCAAATGGTGGATATTTAGTAGTTAAAACTAAAGATTTATGCTTAATATCCGTCATTTGATATTGAAAGGATTAAATTTATGTTTTCATCAATGATACAAAATTTATTATCGTCTTCAGGAAAATCTGCTGCGATGCAACGTGCAGTGCAGATGAATAATTATATAAATACATTAAATGCACAATGGGAGCCTGTTGAAAAAAAGACAGATATACTGACCGGAACAACTGGAAATAATAATATTCAATCATTTGACAATGTTCTTAAAAATTCAACGAAAGTTAAATTTGGAGACTTACTTACAAATCCTTCTACTAGAGTAAATGCAAATATTTATACTGCACAGACGAATAGTGCTTCAGAAAAGATTACAACAAGAGAACAGATAAAAAATCTTGTTTCCAGAGTTGCACAAAAGCATGGTGTTGATGAAAAACTTGTAAATGCACTTATCAAACAAGAATCCGGGTTTAATCCAAATGCAAAATCGCGCGTTGGTGCTATGGGATTAATGCAATTGATGCCGGCTACGGCGAAGGGGCTTGGGGTTACAAATCCTATGGATCCTGAACAAAATGTTGAAGGCGGTGTTAAGTATTTAAAATCAATGCTTAATAAATACAATGGTAATATAATTTTAGCACTTGCGGCGTATAATGCAGGCCCTGGAGCTGTCGATAAATATGATGGAGTGCCTCCGTATAAAGAAACTCAAAATTATGTACGCTCAATTCTTGCAACCTACCTCTAAGAGTTAACGTTCAATTGCTGTTGCTTGGCTGCTCGTTCACGTTCTTCTTTTTCATGGATTCTGCGGGTATTTTTATAAGTTAATCTTGGGATAAACCAGCCTAAAATATATGGAGAAATAAAGAATGTTGTTAATAGACCCGGAACAGAATTTAATCCGCGAGCAAACGAGGTTATTTTGCTTTTATTTTTATCTACACCCTGCATCATTTTACTGATTATTTCATTTGCATTCTTTTTATCAAATTTTTCAAAGAAAGATATAAGTTTTTTGTTCTTTTCTTCTTTTTTAAGCCCCTTAAGAGAAGATAATTCTAATGTAGATTGATTAAATAAATCAGTGGCATTTTCTGATTTAGAGAGGATTTTTTGTAAATCTCCGCCATTTTTGTCAATATACTTACAAAAATTAAGCATTTTTTCTTTAGTATTTATATTTCCATAAAGATCTGTAATTTCAGCATTTGTAAGAACATGTGCTTTGCTATACGGGTTGAATAAATCTAGTATTGTCTTGAATTTCGAACATGTTCTGTCTTTGTTCATAAGTACGAAACCACTGTTTTTTTCATATAAGGTTACAAAAGCTCTTGTTCCCATAGGAACGGCAAAAACAACTGCTAAGCTGGAAGTTACATCTCTGATAAAGATTTCCCATAGTTCAGTCAAATCTTTTTTCCCGTCTTCATTAACTTGAGCGCGACTGTATGCTCTTAACCCTCTCGGGACAAGTAATCCAAATATTGAAAGTCCTGCCATCAATGTATTTGTAAAATTATGGCCATTATATTCAAGCTCAGAAGACACAAAATCATTTTTATTTTTATCGATTAATTTTCCAAGACGTTCAAGAAAACTTTGTCCGGATTTTCCTTTAAATGCGATCTGGTTTTCAGTCTGTTGAGTCTTTTGTTTTGTTTTTGCACCTGGCGCAACATCACTTCGGGCGTAAATTTTAGGGAGTATAGACAATACGCCTAATGTTGTCAGCATCATTGAAATATTTGTAATCACTCTTTTTGCAAGTGATTTGTTTTTAATACTTTCAGCCTGTATTTCATCTAATTTTGTTAGATGTTTATTCGCAGTAATTGCATCATCTGTGTACTTAACCATTGCATCCATGATATCTTTTGTGGAAAAGACTTTTTTATCGTTTAAAATATCGGAGCCAAATCTTACTTTTCTGAGCATGTCTAAATCACTACCTGTTTTTAATTTGATTTCATTAATATGGGCAGTAATATTTTCCAGACATTCGTTTTTGTATTTAGATTTCCCCATAAACCAGTGCAGCTTTGTTCCGGCAGGAATATGTTCTCTATTTGCAAGCTGTTTCATTATATATTCGATAGATTCTTTTGAAACATTATCTTCCCCGACAGTATCAATCAGCATTTTTTCAATATTATGTTTATAGAATTCTTGTTTAAACTTCTCTGGAGTTTGTAACAATGATTTATCAAAATCCGGTTTTGTTACAATTTCTTTAAGGCTGTTTCCGAATTTTTTAATCAACTGCGTATTAACACTTGTTGAGCGGCCAAATTTAGCTGCAAGCAAAAGGAATAATGGTGCAACTATCATCATGCTCGGGCCTGTTAGGCATTCTCTTCCCGCTACTTCAAAACCTTCCTGAATATTATATTCTCCTGTAACTTCTTTATCGCGGAGAAAACCTGCAATTGTTCTGGGTAATGTCATGCCGCCGAAATCTTGTATAAGAAATGAAAGCCAGAAACCTTGATTTTCAATCCCTTGCATTATAGCACCGCAGGTGTGCAAACCTCCGGTCAGCGATCTAAAAGACGGCGATGCTGTCGGTTTTGGGGGCAAGTATTTGTCATTTGAATTACGTTCTACTTTCAAGCACACTTTTCCTTATAACACTATATATTAATAAAGTATTTGTAATATTATTTTTTGCCTTTTTAACCAGGCAGAATTCTAATATTTATCCCAAAAGCAATAAAATGCGCTAAATCCGGCTTTACAAAACTTAATATTCAGATTTCTGAAAAAAATTAAAAAAAATAATACTCTACAACATATTGTAATTATTGTTGCTTATGGTAATATAAGATTGTAACTTTTTTCAAGGAGTTTTCAGGTCGTAATAATAAAGAGAAGTATTTTAAGAGATGCAGAAGATTTCAGTAATAATGCCTATATATAATGCAGAAGTCTATTTAAAAGAAGCGCTTGATAGTATTCTAGAACAGACTCTGGCGGATATTGAGATTTTGTGTATTAATGACGGGTCAACGGACAAATCTTTAGAAATTATAAACCAATACGCATTAAAAGATAAAAGAATAAAAATCATTGATAAACCCAACGAAGGCTATGGAAAAACAATAAACCGCGGTTTAGATGAAGCTAAAGGGGAATTTGTTGCAGTATTTGAGCCTGATGATATATTAGATAAAACAATTTACGAAAAACTTTATGCTATTGCAGAGAAAGAAAATCTTGATGTAGTAAAATGCAATTTCTTTAACTACTGGTCAGAGAAGAACAAAAAGAAAAAGAGCGGTCTTGTAAGCAGATGCGCTAAAAAACATCCTTTCTGCCCTAAAGATAACTTGAAGATTTTTACCGCACACGCAAGCATCTGGGCGGGAATATATAGAAAAAGCTTTTTAGATGAGAATAATATCCGTCTTTTAGAAACGGCAGGAGCATCTTATCAGGATATGGCCTTTACCTTCAAAGTTCTGGCAAGCGTAGATAAAATGTATCTTTTAGACGAGCCTCTTTTATACTACAGACAGGATAATCCGAATTCATCAGTCAATAATCCGAAGAAAGTTTATTGTGTATGCGATGAGTATGAAGAAATCGGTCGGTTTTTGGACGAGAGTCTCGAGAAGAAAGAAATATTTACCCCCCAGAAACTCGTCAATCAATACCGCGCTTATTTATGGAATTTAAAACGCTTGAGTGATGATTTGAAGCCCGAATTTTTAACCCGTTTTTCTACTGAATTTCAGTTTTATTACTACAAGGGAGAACTAACGAAAGAATTCTTTAAATCAATCAAAAAACGTGATTTAGAATTGCTGGTTGAGGATAAGGAAAAATTCTTAAAGAAGCTTGAAGGGCATTGCTTCTTTTGGGGAGGCAGGAAAAATGGCTAAAGCTTCTGTAATAATTCCTGTCTATAATGTAGAGAAGTATTTGCCGCAATGCCTTGAAAGTGTTGTTAATCAGACTTTACAAGATATTGAGATAATATGCGTTAATGACGGTTCAACAGATGGTTCGCTTAAGATATTAGAAGATTATGCACAAAAAGATTCTCGTATCAGGATTATTAATCAAGATAATCAAGGTCAGGGAGTTGCAAGAAACAACGCTTTGAAGATTGCAGAGGGAGAATATATAGCATTTGTTGATTCCGATGATTGGCTGGAGACAGATGCTTTAGAAAAATTATATGAGTTTGTTAAAAAATACAAGGCAGAAGCGGTTGTTTTTGATTTTGTTGAGTCTGATGAAAAGAGTGGGAAAGAAAAATTTGAGAGTTTTAGCAAAAAAATAAAAAAACGTTATCATTATGATTTAACAGAAAAAGGGTATTTCAACTGGAGAGATTTAAAGAAACACTGTTTGATTAATCTAACAGATGCTGCCTGGCATAAAATATATTCAAGAGAGTTTCTGATAAAAAATAATATTAAATTTGGAATTGAGCGATATAACGAAGATGATATTTTTTCACAAAGTGTTCTATTGAAGGCCGATAAAATTTATTATTTGAATAAATACTTATATTTTTATCGGGAAAGAGTCAATTCTTCTGTTAATCGAGTTACAGCAGAGCGTTTGAAGATTTTTAAGAGTATAGAACAGAGTGAGAAATTAATATCTGATTTAGGTTTAGATAAAGTACTTGCTTTGGAGTTATCGGAATACAAAATTCGTGAGCTTGCAAATGCTTATATACGTCTCCCGGAAGACTTTCGTGACAAGTTTATTAATGAAACAACGCAGAATCTGTCGGACAAAGAACTTAGAGAGTTTTACAAAAAAATAAAATCTGATAACTCGTTTTGGGAAAATATTTTTTCGATAAGAAACCTGAAACAAAAGGGCAAAAAAGTTAAGGTTGTCACTTTATTTGGATTGCAGTATAGGCTTAGTAAAGATGAGGGGGGCAAAAGATGTTATTAATAACGGGCGGAGCAGGATATATAGGAAGCCACACTGTAATAAATC
>CALUVK010000033.1 GCA_944324205.1 Candidatus Gastranaerophilales bacterium
AGAGAGCAAATCCAAAACGAAGTTAGGATGGGTGCAGACCTGTTTAGAAAAAAAAAATCAGTAATATTGCAATTGCTTCTTGAATCCATCCCTCAGCTTTTGTAAAATATTGTAAAGTTTTTATTTTTTTCGGGCAAAAAAAATTTTTAGCCGCGTTCTTATATTAGAAGAAGAAGGTTAAAAATGAATTTAAAAATATCAACAACCAATTTTAATATAATCCCGAAACTATCATTCAGAGCTGATGATAAGCAGACCCAACCTAACAAAATTTTCGAAAAATCTCCACAAGCCGATACTTTTGAGATGTCTGTCGGGTATGTAAATGATACACACGGACAAACTAACAATATGATGCGGATTTTATCCGGTATAAAAGGGGATTTGAAGTTATCTGCCGGAGATAACGATATCGGAGATGAAAAAAATGATAAAATTCATCTTGCTACAACCAAGTTTTTGAACATTGCTGATATAAAAGCTTCCGCTCTCGGTAATCACGAAATTGATATGACACAGAAAGACTGCATTGAAGCCATTAACCGTATGAATGGCGAAATGCTTGCAATCAATTTTGAACAAATTCCGATTTCAGAACAGAGTGAAGAGGAAATTAAAAAATTCGGCAGAGCTGATTTCAAAGCCCATCTTAAAAAATCTACGGTCGTAGATGTTAAAGGGCAAAAAATCGGTTTAATCGGAGCCTGCCCAATGGACATGCTCGAAAGATTAACCCATCCGAATTATTATACAGATTGTTCCGTAGATGACTTAGACGATACAATTGAACTTATTCAGGAAGAAGCGGATAAATTCAAAGAACAAGGAATAAATAAGATTATTCTTGTTTCTCACCTCGGTCACAAGAGAGACGAAAAAGTAGCTCAAGAAGTAGACGGTATTGACGTTATAATCGGCGGGCATACTCATGAGTTATTCAAAGATATTAAAGAAGGCGAAAACCTGTTTTATTCCAAATCAGGAGAGCCGGTTATTATTACGGAAGCCGGAAGGGACGGAAATTATTTCGGAAAACTTAATCTGACTTTTGATAAAGACGGGGTTATTACAAAAGCACAGAATAATATAGGAAACAGCGGCATATTCTTTAAGAATATGATTAATCAGTATGTTTTCGATAATATACTCGGGGTTCCGGAAAGAGTCGGCTACGTAAAGCAAGCTCCGCCGCCGCCGAGTAATCTGGCGGAAGAAAATCCGCATGCAAATTTTGTTTGCGATATTATGCGTGAAAAAACAAATTCGGATATTGCACTCTGGCATCACAGCGGAGTTAGAAACTTTTTCCATGAAGGGGAAATAGATTCCAGAGATGTTAAAGACATGGCCCCGTTTTTAGACTACGTTGTAGTTGCAGATGTGCCTGAGAACGTTATTGTAGAAGCGTTTAAAAGAGCTATAAAAGCAACTTACGATTCACCGGTTCTGAAGCCCGGATTGTTAGCCGTTTCCGGTTTAAATTATACGGTTAATCCTGATGAAGGAACGCTGACTGCAATGAATTTTATTGATAAAAACGGAAAAGAACATAAGATTGATGTCGAACATCCGAGAAAAGATAGAACCTATAGAGTAGTAACGGACGAATTTTTGATGTCAGCCGGAGCTGATTATAACGTTTTAGCCCCTGAAGAATTGTATGTTCAAAAATTCCCGTTTGATAAAGATGTTTTGATTAGCAATTATATTAAAGAAAAAAATGAACCTGTTATTATTAACCACTACGGTCGTATTAAATACGAACAGGATGACGATGATTAATCTTTCGATTAGCAAAAAAAATTTTCAGACGTTTTAATATTCAAAAAGCAGGAAAATATGAAAATATCATTCTCCAACATTAACCCACATTTTTTTTCATTTAGGGAAAATCAAAGACCTAAAGAAAACAGTCTGGAAAAATCTCCTAAGTCAGACAAGTTTGAAATGTCTATCGGATATGTAAATGACTTGCACGGGCAGACAAATAATATGACAAGAATTTTGTCGGGAATAAAAGGTGACCTGAAAGTCTCTGCAGGGGATAATAATATCGGGGATGAAAAAAATAAAGCGGTTAATCTTTCTGTTGTAAAATTTATGAATATGGCAGGAATAGTTGGCTCAGCTGTAGGGAATCATGAATTAGATACCAAGCAGAGAGATTTTGCAGATACTGCGAATAAATTTAATGGAAATTATTTTGCGGTAAATCTTAAACAGACGAGATTGGAAGATGAAGATGGGGAAGAAGTCGAAGAGCAGGAACGTATGCAGTTAGATAAAGTTATCAAAAAATCTGCTATTGTTGAAATAAGAGGTGAAAAAATAGGGCTTATAGGTACAGCACCTGTTGATTTAACAGAGCGAATTACGCATCCTTCTTATCATTCTGATTGCAAAGTTGATGATTTGGAAGACAGCATAGAAGACATACAGGAGGAGATTGAAAATCTTCAAAAACAGGGGGTAAATAAGATTGTGCTTCTATCCCACCTCGGAAATGAACGCGATAAAACGGTTGCAAAAAATACTACAGGTATTGATGTTATTATCGGTGGGCATACACACGAATTGATTAAGGGTATAAAAGAAGGGGAAAATTTACTTTATTCGAAAAATGGAGAGCCGGTAGTTATTACTGAAGCCGGGAAGAATGGGAATTATTTCGGCAAACTTAATCTCACTTTTGATAAAGACGGGGTAATCACTAAAGTACAGAATAATTTAGGCGAAACAAGAAATTTCTCCAAAAATATGATTAATCAGTATATTATAAATGAAATTTTAGGAGAGCCTGAGGTTGTCGGGTATATAAAATCAGTAACTCCTCCGCCGTTGACATTGATTGAAGAAAATGCACATGCTAATTTTATGTGTGATGCTATGAGGTACGAATTGGGAACCGATATTGCGATTTGGAACAATAGCGGAACAAGAAGTTATTTTCAGGAAGGAATAATTGATTCACGTGATATTAAAGATATTGCGCCTTTTGAGGATAGAATTTCCGTTGCTGATGTTTCAGAAAAGAAGCTGGTTGATATGTTTAAGCATACTATAGAAGACACCTATAAAACGCATGGAAACAAACCGGGGCTTCTGGCGGTTTCGGGATTAAATTATACGGTTAATCCGAAAGAAGGCAAGCTTACTGCAATGAATTTTGTGGATAAATACGGAAAAGAACATCCGATAGATATTGAAAATCCAAGAGAAGATAAGTTTTATAAGGTTGCGCAGGATTCTTTTATGATGTTTGAAGGTGCAGATTTTGATATTTTAGCTTCAAAGGACGAATGTATTAATTATCCGTTTAATAAAGATTTTCTGGCATGCGAATATATTAAGCACAGAAATGAACCCATTGAAATCAACCAAACCGGTCGTATTAGGTTTGAAGATTAATCTTGCGCCTTTCCAGTCATGCTGTCATTCAGAAGGAGCGGTAGCGACTGAAGAATCTCTTTAACTTTTGGAGATCCTTCGGGCGGATTGGATGTGAAATGTCAAGAGGGAATTTACCCCTTCGCCCTCTGAATGACGGGAAGAGGGGAATGTGGTAAAAAAAGCATGCCTTAAGGAAACTTGTATAAGTCTGGCATGTCTATATAACAAACGAGAGGCATATGCCTCTCGTTTTAAGGTTTATATTAAATAAAGAATTAGTTTTCAAATGCCCATCTTGCAGCTTGACCATTAGGTACTGCATAGCCACCGCGAAGTCTTACGCCAAACTGGTCTTTGATTATACGTTTTGCTTTATTAGTACATTTATTATCCCCAGTTTCTTTATTTTTCTCTGTGTCCACACCAAGAGCTGCACCTTCACAATTTGAAACAATGTTCGGTCCTTTTGTACCATTTGTATCATATAAAACAGCTATACCGTAAACCAAGTTGTCATTTTCTAGTACTGTACCACCGTTCTGATCGCTTGTAATACCTTCGGGGAAGGTAATAGAAGCACCATCCCTAAAGAAGACAGTATAATTGTCACTCGCCATTTTATCAGTAGATTGTCCTTGATAAGAAACTTGCTTAGCTTCACTACTCTTACCGCTTTTTTGATAATCTACACTTGTTCTATTAGATAACAAATTATACATTGATTGGTCGGTATCAACACTGTTTTCAGAATTCGCAGATGTAATAGAAGCATAGTCCCAACCTGCAATTGCTTGGTTCATCTGTGCTGCTTCAGTCAGTGTGTTAATACCTTTCTTTAACGCTGTTTTTGCCTGCTGTTCTGCAGTGTTTGTCATTAATGCAGGAAGTGTTAATGTTGCTACAACACCGATGATAGCTAAAGTAATCAATACTTCTGCAAGAGTAAAACCAGTCTTCTTCATCATAATATTCCTTTCTCTTCTTATATTATTTTTAAGTTAAATACATCTACTATATCCATTTTAACAAACTAACCTATTTGTGTCAATAATATTTTATAAAATTAACAAATGAGTTTTTATTTTTATGTAACATTTATGTCATTCAGAAGGAGCGGTAGCGACTGATGAATCTCTTTAACTTTTTGAGATCCTTCGGGCGGGTTGAGTGTGAACTGCCAAGTTGGGATTTATTTCTTCCGCCCTCTGGATGACAGCACGTTGAAAGGTTTTGGATGACGGCATGCTTGGAAGTGATGGATGATGGTTAGTGTGGAAGGCGGTACTATCCAGCTTTCCAGTCATTCAGAGGCTCGGGAAGGGAATAAATAAAACTTGAAATGAATATTTACCCCAGAGCCGAAGAATCTCTGGGAGTAGTGAATAGAGGTGATTAAGTAAATAAGTTAATAGGTTAATAATAGAGATCCTTCGGGCTCACTAAAGTGTTATTTTCGCCCTCTGGATGACAGTATGTTGGGGTTTGGGATAGTGTTTGCAAGAGATCCTTCGGGCGGGTTGGATGTGAACTGCCAAGGTGGGATTTACCTCTCCGCCCTCTGGATGACGGCATGTTGAAAGGTTTTGGATGACGGCTTGTTTGGAAGTGATGACTTACCAATTATTCCGTCATTCAGAAGGAGCGATAGCGAATGAAGAATCTCTTTAATTAATAGAGATCCTTCGGGCGGGTTGGATGTGAACTGCCAAGGTGGGATTTACCTCTCCGCCCTCTGGATGACGGCATGTTGAAAGGTTTTGGATGACGGCTTGTTTGGAAGTGATGACTTCCCAATTCTCCCGTCATTCAGAAGGAGCGGCAGCGACTGAAGAATCTCTTTAATTTTCTAATCTTTTAATCTTTCAAAACTCTAAAAACTATGATATATTAATAATATGCAGAAAAGGACATATCTTAATGGCAGTATAAAAAACGGAAGTGTGATGAGATGGCCGATAAATAATTTGGTTGTTTATATTGCACCTATGAAGTTTTATTCAAAACCCGGTGAAGATGCAAAATTTAGGAAAATGGTTTTGGATGCTTTTACTGTTTGGTCTGCTGCTACCGGTGGAAAACTTCGGTTTAGAGTTACGAATGTCCTTCTGGAATCAAATATAAATGTTGATTGGAAACGGGTAGACAGAAAAGCGCTGGGACATTGTTACTTTAATTGGGATGCCCAAGGGCGGTTATATGGTGCAGAAGTCTCCATAGGGCTTACTGATGGCAGAATTCATCAACAGTATGACAGTGATATTGAAGTTTATCATACAATTTTACATGAAATAGGACACGCACTAGGTTTAAATCACAGTCCTTATCCGGAAGATATAATGTATACTCCTCATCAATACGGCGTTGCATCACTTTCGGAGAATGATAAATACTCGATACAATGGCTATACAGGCTTCAGGCCGGTATGCCGGTAAAGCAATTTGCTGCAAAACACGGAATATCAACTTCGACAGATATTGATGCTGTAATAAGAAAAATTGATACAAAAAATAATAAAAATGAAACAGTAGAAAAAATGCAAATAGCGACAAAACGCGATTTGCTTGAAGAAGCCTCTAATATAGGGGATTTGAAACGGTATAATATGATGCTTCAAAACATTTCTATTTCACAAAATGTTAAGAAATATTTAAATAATAACAGAACTACTCCAAAATAAGGCAATTTTTTTCTGGTAAATGTTTTTATTAATTTATAAGGTTAGTAAAAACATAAGGTTTTGTAATAATGATTAATCCGATAACATTTAGGGCTAGCGTGGCATATAATAAAGAAGTTGAACAAAATTTAATAAATGAATCTCCAAATCCTTTAAGATTAAAGGCTAACTTGTCGAGTTTAGCAGCACTTTCCAATTATAATCAGGTTCTTGTTAAACCAAAATTTGATAAAGATATTATGTATGTACTTACAAGAATTGACGAATTATCAAAATTAACACCTGCTAAACTGGAGATGCCATATAGCTTTGATTTAGATAGCGTAAATGGCGAGAGAATATATGACAAGTCCGGCAGTCTGCTTTATATTAGAGAGTTTGGAAGCGATTTTGTACGAGAATACTATCCGGCAGAAGAAAGCTCTAAAATTCAACTTATTCTGGAACGAGATAAAAATACCGGTGCCTTGATTTCAAAAGTACAGCCAATACAAAGAAAAGACGGCAGTATTAAAACAAATGTGACAATCTTTGATGAAAAAATAAACAATAAATATACAATGTTTCAGGTAGAGGAAGATGGAAGTGTCCGCAGTATTACAGAATTTTCCGGAAAAGGTAAGGATTTTAGAACTCTCTTTAGAAATCCTTATAAACATGAACCTGTAAGATATATAGAAGCCAGAGAAACAGATGATGGTGATTTCGAATTTTTAGACAGCAGGCTTGATTCTAATAGACAGGTAACTGAAATAAAAAGAATGACATCTTCAAAAGAAGTTAACATTAAATATGCAGGTACCCAGAAAATAATTGATGTTAAACAGAAAAATATTGATTATTAATTATTCAATAAATTTACCATCAAAAAGTTCTAAAACCATTTTTTCTTGATCAGATTCAAGTCTGATTTTATCTTTTGGCGTGTTTTCTTTCGAGGTAGTGTTATCTGAAGAAGGCTCGTTTGCAGGCTCCGTTGTAGAATCCGGTTTATTTTCAACAGCTTTTACTTCTTCTTGTTTTTTTACAGTGTCTGTTTGTCCGGCAGGTTGTGTATTTGTTTTTCCAAGGTTATTATCACCGGATTGCGGCAATCTTATGATAACATTTGTTGAATTTTGATTAAACATGGTATTTGCCGCTTCAATTAACATTTGTTTTTTATTTGTATCGTTTATTTGTGAAACTAATTTATCATTCTTAAATGTTATAATTACTTCATCAGAAGCTATTTTAACCGGTGTTGCCAGATTAAGCAATGCTTTTGTCGCAGGACTTTTTATATTTGCAAGAAGAGTTTTCCACAAAGTTTGAATATCACATCCATCCGGTTTTTTAGATATTGGAGGAGGAGTAAATTCGACTTCATTCTCTTCTTTCATTTCTTTTACTACAGAATGTTCTTTTACTTCCGGTTCTTTAGGTTTCTCTAGAGCAGGAGGTATGGGAGCAGGCCGTGTTACAGGTTCAATAGGCGATGCTTGTATTGCAGGTCTTGCTGTTATTCCGGATACTTCTAATGTTTTTATCCTGTTTTGAAGCTCCAGAAGAGTTGAATTTTCACTCATATTTGCCAGATCAATAATACCTACTTCAAGCCACAAATGTTGATTTGAAGCCAGTTTTATTTCTTTTATATAATATGTAATTCTCTCCAATAAAAAGACTATTTGTTGTGTCTCAAGCTGTTCTTTTTGTTTGTCCAATTCTTCAATTTGTGCGTCATTAAGTCCGGTGAGTTCATTTAGCAGCTCTTGTCTGCAATTTTTTACAATAAGTAGATTTTTAAAATATTCTGAAAGATTTGTTAATATTTGAAGCGGTTCATTGCCTGAATTATAAATTTCGTTTAGAACTTCAAGAGCTTCATTAGGTGATGAAGAAATAATTTTACTACTGATTTTATACAAAATATCAAAAGATATTCTGCCTAATATTGCGTTAACATCATCAGATGTAATCTGTTTGGAAACTCCCAAAAGGCTCAATTGATCCAGTAAAGAAATACTGTCTCTCATTCCGCCTGCAGAATTCTTGGCAATTGTAAAAAGAGCATCATCAGATATATTGATTTCTTCTGTATCTGAAATATATCGTAAATGTTTAACAATATCTTCTGTCGTAATTCTTCTGAAATCAAATCTCTGGCATCTGCTTTTGATGGTATCTAGTACTTTATGAACTTCTGTTGTTGCGAGAATAAAGATAACATTTTCCGGAGGTTCTTCTAATGTTTTTAAAAGAGCATTAAATGCGTGGTTAGTTAACATATGAACTTCATCTATAATATAGATTTTATATTTTCCATGAACAGGGACGTATTGAATTTTTTCAAGTATATTCTGAGTGTCTTCAACTTTTCTGTTGCTGGCAGCATCAATTTCAATTACATCTATTGGTACGGAATTTATAATATCCCTGCAGCTTTCGCATTCTCCGCAAGGATGTATTGTCGGGCCGTTTTTACAATTCAAAGATTTTGCCAGAATTCTTGCCGTAGATGTTTTACCGGTACCACGTGGTCCGGTAAATAAAAAAGCATGAGCAATCTTTCCAAGTTCAATGGCATTTGTTAAAGTCTTTTTTATATGTTCTTGTCCGACTAATTGTTCTAATGTTTGCGGACGATATTTTCTATATAATGGTATATAATTCCCGCTCATATTTTTAGTCTATCATAGAAATTGCAAGCAGTAAAATTTTATACTAAAATGGCAGAGATGAAGAAGCAGTTAGTTTTATCTTTGATTTCTTGTATAATATCAACTCAGGCTTATGCTTATGAGCTTGTGTTGCCCAAGGCTAAAAAAATGAATGTAAATTCTAATTATGCTTTTTTTGTCGGGCGTGCAAGAAATTCAGAATCAATTATGATAAATAATCTTAGAATCTATACTGCTCCAAATGGTGCTTTTGCTCATTCTGTTAAGTTAAATGATGGAGAAAATCGTATTATAATACGTTCAAGTTATAATACACAAATTTATAGATTTTATAAAAATGCAAAAAAAGCTATAAAAGATGAAACAGTATGTGAATTTGAACAACTAAAATCCGGGATTGTATTAAAAGATAATGAACCTCTTTTTGCAACTCCTTCATACTCAGAGATTAAGCGTTTGGCTCACCTCTTTGAAGGAACGCATGTACTCATAGATGCTTCAAAAGGCGACTTTTACAGGGTGTTTCTTGCAAAAGATGTATCCGGCTGGATTCCTAAAAAAGGCGTAGAATTTTGCGAACAAAAAAGCTCTGAACCTCCGAGTTTTTTAAATATGAATAATACCCGATATAAAAATGCGTCAGTACATACTATCTCATTTACAGAAAATCTTCCTTATACAGTTGAGGAACGCAGTGATGAAATTATTTTTAAAGTTTATAATCCGGAATTATCTGATGCATCTGTATATACTATGAATATTCCTAAGCCAGAAAAGTATACTTATCAAGTTGCTATGAACGATGGTGTATATACATTTAAAGTAAATGAACTTCCTAAAGATGTTACAAATTGTACGATAGTGGTTGATGCCGGTCATGGCGGCAATGAAAAAGGTGCAATAGGATGTTTAGGTGATGAGGAAAAAGATATAAATTTAAAAATTGCTCTTGAGCTGCAAGCGATTCTTCAACAAAAAGGCGTAAATGTACTAATGACTAGAGAGTGTGACGGAAATGTTTCTTTGGAAGATAGGGTTGCGTTTGCCAGAAATAACAATGCAAATATTTTTGTGAGCATCCATCTCAATTCTATTGGCGATATACCAATAAACATAAATAAAAACAGAGGAACCAGTGTTTACTACTATAATAATAATTCAAAAGACTTGGCAAAAATTTTAGAAAGTTCAATATCAAGAAATTCCAAAACTAACAAAGATAAAGTTAGAAAAGGAAATTTTGCAGTAATCAGACCTGCTGACTATATTGGAGTTTTAGTCGAAGCCGCATATATGACTAATCCTAAAGATTCAATGCTTTATAGGACGCCTGATTTTGCAAGTAATGTTGCTAAAGGAATTGCTGATGGAATTTTACAGTTTGTAAATGCAGATAAATAAGAATTAAACTTTTAAAAAACTTTTTTGTTCAAAATTCCTCTAAACAGTTGATGCCTTGCTGGCAAAAATCATTTACTATAGAGTCGGAAGATACTGTAGGCGGAGGGTAAGTACGCCGGATAAAGGGGAAAAAGGGTTCTTTTGTGTATGATAAACTCTATATTCTTTGATGAATTATATAAACAATTTGCCTGGCTGGATTCAGTTTTTACACCGGTCGTCAAAAACTGCAGCAGCGAATTCTTTTTTGACGGGTTTGAATACAAGCTTATGTCTGTAAGCACAAATATGAATATCCTTTCACAAAACGATACTTTTTTTGTTACCAAGGTTAAAATAAATGCTAAAAACGATGTTTATATAAGGATTTCACAGGATGCAATTAATGTAATTTTAGATAAAGTTCTCGGCAAAAATAACCGCCGGTTTGATTTGACCGAAGTTACTGAATTAGAAGCTAGAATAATTACGGCATTTAATGATTTTCTTTATGAATCTTTAGCTCCTAATTTTACAATAGAGCCTCATAGAAGATATAATGAAATTTTACATTTAACCTATTTTGTAAAAAGTGAGATTTCTGATTCGGCAGCAAAGTTTATAATTTCAGTACCAAAAGACATTTTATCGCCAAAAGAATTGGAATCTAAGCCCCCAAAATTTGAGGACAGAGATTTTGCAGACAGTCTAGTTGAAGTTAATCTAGTGTTGGGAACGACTACATTTCCGGTGGCTGATATAAAAAAACTGGATGCTGGAGATATTGTTGTTTTTGAAAACAGTAGTTCTTCTGAAATGACACTTGTATGTGAAAATATTGTTCAGAAATTTCAAGTTAAACCTAATATAAAAATAATAGAACCCTACGATACGAGCGGAGGAAATGGTATGGAAGAAAATACAAATACAAATTTGTGGGATAGTATTCAGGTGGATATGTCTGCCGAATTTGATAAAGTTAAAGTTACTTTGGGTGAACTTAAGAGTATAGAGGAAGGTTTAATTGTCGATTTGTGTTCAGTCTATGATAATAAAGTATCACTAAAAGTCGGAGGTAAGCTTGTTGCTTCCGGCGAACTTGTTATTATTAATGATAGGTTCGGTGTAAGGATTGAAAAAGTTAATGATACTGATAAAACTCATGACAATAATCAGACGGCTTCTTCTGATGAAAATGAATCCGGAGTACAGACAGAAAATAACGGAGAAGATTTTGACTACAGTGATTTTGAAGTAGAAGAAGAACAGCCGCAAGCTTGACGTTGAGCAAATTTTCATTAATTAAAGATGAGAGGGTAGTTTTATGGGATATTTAGCAAATTTTATGGTTTATACATTTGCAATGGTCGGCGTAATCGTGATTGCACTTTTAGTTTTTAAAAATGCAACTTCTCAAGGTGCAGGTGCGAAATCAAAATATTTAAAAGTAATTGATTCTATGTCGCTTGCGCCGAGAAAAACCCTTTATATTGTATCAACAGGCCGGGAAAAATTCCTGATAGCCGGTGATGTTGATAAAACAACTCTTATATCCAAGCTTGAAACATCTGTTTCTAATGATGTTGAAGAACCGTCTTCAAAAGAAACTTTTCAGCAGACAATGCAAAACCTTGCCAAACCAAGTTATATGGACAAAACCGGCATAGGAATAAAAACAAGTATGCTTCATCAAAAAAATGATAAATCTGTTATGCGAAATTTAATGGAAAAAATAAATACGGGACTTTAACCCGCTAAAGAGGATAAAAAAATGGACTCAGTTATAAAAGATATGAACCCGGTTTTACAATTACTTACGGTAATGACGCTATTTTCGCTTTTGCCGTTTGTATTTTGCTGTATGACCTGTTTTTTAAGATTTACAATTGTATTTTCTCTGCTTAAAACGGCAATGGGGGTTCAAGTTCCGCCGGCAATCGTAACAATCGGGCTTTGTATGATTTTGACATTCTATACGATGGGCGGAGTTTTTCAGCAAATGTATGAAAGAGGTTCAATTCCGTATCAAAAAAATCAGAACCTTATTGCAGCTATTGATGAGGGTTCGAAACCTTTAAAAGAATTTATGATGAAACAAACACGTGAGAATGATCTGGCGTTTTTTGTCGAATTAAAGCACAAAACACCGCCAAAGTCACCCGAAGATATTACTCTTTGGGAAGTAGCACCTGCTTATATCTTAAGCGAACTTAAAACCGCATTTGAAATCGGGTTCGTTGTTTTCGTACCGTTTATTGTACTTGACCTCGTTGTTGCAAATATATTACTTGCACTCGGTATGTT